>PUMK01000212.1 GCA_003551325.1 Candidatus Acetothermia bacterium
ACTGTGCGCCGTGTTCTGGGTGAAGCTGAAGTGGAGGATTGTCGCCTCGTTGCTGTTGACAGTGGCCGGGCTTTCCCTGTTGATGGCCCTTGTAACGGGGGGGGACGTTGGGGGACGGTTGGCGTTTCACCTGTTCACGGGAAGCGTGATCTTCATGGGGTTCTTCATGGCGACGGAACCTCAGTCGACACCGATGGCCGAAGGCGGTCAGGTCTTATTCGGTGTCCTCCTGGGGTTGCTGACCTTCCTGTTGCAGCAGCTGAATGTCCTCGGAGGTTCGATCTTGGCACTGGTTGTTGTGAACCTGCTGACGCCTCTGTTGGATGTGTTTGGTATGAAGAGGTCCTATGGGCACGGAGGTTCGCGATGAAGAGACAGGACGAACGGTATCGCTTTTGGGAACGGGGCGGGTTCGCGGTTGATGCATCGGTGAAGCTGGGCGGCGACGAACGTGCGTTCGAGACGGTCCCCGACCCGGCGTTGTGTGTGGTGTTCCTCCAGCAGCACATCGGGGCTCCCAACGTACCCGTGGTCGAACCAGGGGACGAAGTCATGGAGGGCCAGAAGCTCGGCGACTCATCGGAGCCGATGGGCGTACCGGTACATGCTCCTGTTGCGGGGAGGATTCTGAAGATCGACATGGCACATCACCCCGTGAAGGAAGCGCCTGGCGAGGCTGTGTTCATCGAGCGTGCGGAGTCCAGCCGGTCCCCCGAACGCCTGCCGGGTTTCTCCCTTGACCAGCTCGACCAAGCGGCACCGGAAGCCTTGGTGCAGGCTGTGCGCGAAGCAGGTGTCGTAGGGCTTGGTGGTGCCGCATTTCCCGCCCATGTGAAGCTCGCGTTTCGTGAGAAGGCCACACATCTCATCGTCAACGCCAAAGAGAGCGACCCCAATGTGGCCTGTGACGTACGGCTCAAGAAGGAGCGCCCCGATGAGATCGTGGCCGGCATTCGTGCGATGATGCGAATGCTTGAGCCTCAAGAAACGATCTTCGCCACACGGGCTGAGGCAGGTGCGTTCCCCGAGTTGGAAGCGCAGCTCAGAGCGTGGGGGATCCGGATCGCTCACATCAGGTCGAGCTACTCCGTGGGAAGCGACAAGCTGCTTGTCAAGGAACTCCTGGGGAAGGAGGTTCCGTGCGGGGCCTATCCTCCTGATGTGGGGGCGGTGGTCCACAACGTGTTCACGGCCTTTGCCGTGGCCCGGGCGTTGTTCCACGGCGAACCCCTCGTTGCGCGCGGGATGACGTTGGTCGCTCGGAAGACAGGCCCCCGAAACCTGTGGGTTAAGGTAGGAACACCCGTGGATGATGTTCTGAGGCACGTCGGCGTGGATCCATCGGATGTACAACGGCTGACCCTTGCCAGTCTGATGATGGGCGGCGCGATACCCCATGCACAGGTGCCCGTGGTCAAGGCGACTGCCGGGATCTCGGTCTTCGGCCCCGAGGAGCGCAGCCCTTATGAGCGCGAGCGCGCTTGCATTCGTTGTGGGTACTGTAACATGGTTTGCCCGGTGCGCATCTACCCGGTGCTCATCATGGAGGCGATGAAGCGCGGCCGCACGGCCAACCTCACCAAGCTTCACGCCGAGGACTGCATCGACTGTGGGTTATGTTCCTATGTGTGCCCGTCCTCCATCAAGTTGACGAGGTACCTGCGGGAGGCCATGGTGGCAGTGCGGAGTGGGTGACCATGCGTTGTCTGCGCACGAAAAGTCTGTGCTGGCGCGCGTCGGCAGTGCTCGTTGTGGTCGTCGTGTTACTCGGCGGCTGCGGGCCGTCCAGAAGCACCTCCCGGCAACGATCGGAAGCTCGGTTCACGTCAAGGGATGAGACGCTGACGTGGCGACTCCCGGTGCATGAGCGGGCCGAGCGGTTGGCCTTCGCCTTCGATGTGTCGCTGACATCGGGTACGGCGCACTGGACGCTCCTGGACCCAACGGGTGTGGAGCGTGTGGAGGGGGCAGGGGAAGCTGGCCGACGGAAGCAAACCGAGCACCGCTTCGAGGTCATGGAAGGGGACTGGGTTTTCGTCCTGGAGTTGACCGAGGCGGGCGGTCGCTATGCATGGGACTGGTCGTCGAGCTGGGTCGATCGCTGACCAGCCTGCGCTCTCCATGGCTTCAGCGCCTGGTCCGCAGGTCTTCAGGCGTTCGTCCCTTATGCGGACGTGTCGAACGCAGCGCCACCGCGGTCAAGCTCCCGCCGAAGCCTTCTCTGTCCCCTGCTGTTCCACCCAGATCGCGTATCGTGCCCCGTCCGGACGCAGCGGGGGATAGGGAAGCTTTGCCTCTTCCATCAGCTGGCGGAGGGCATCCTCGAAGAACGCGTGGTGGAGAGGGTTGAACGCCTCGCGGATGTCAACGCCGTTCCGGGCTGGTGCAGTCTTCGCGTAGCGTTCTGCCAGTTCCTTCCAATGGTGGTTGACCACCTGCTCCAGAAGCCTTTCCCACACTTCTTCGACCATCTTCCGAATGCAAGCCTTGTCTTCCGGAACGACCACAGGGCACCAGGAACGCCACGTTCCATCCTTGCTCTCCACGTATGCCAACTCCTCGAGGCGTTGGAGGTGTTCCTGGATTCTGTCGGCCGATTGCCCTGTGCGCTGCCTCAAGGCCTGCAGTGTCCGTGCCCCTCGGCAGAGGGCAGTCAGGATATGTCCCGCTTCCTTCATGAGCTGCTCACCCTCTTCCTCGGGTCTTCCCTCTGCCCACCACCGATAGGCATGGTCGGGGAAGGCCTTTCGTCCGCCTTCAGCCGGTAGTTCTCCGTGCCCCGAGAAGACGAATGGACCGAATTGGTAGTTGTGGCCAAACATCCAGTTTCCCCGCAAGTTGAAGAGCTGGCCCTCATAGCCGACGAACACGTAACGCCCCCCCGGCATGCTCCGTGTTGGTGTGAGAAGCCCCGACCGCGCAAGGAAGTCGAGACCACCGTAGTCCAAGATGTAAGCACCCACCAGAATGTAGGCCATATCGGAGAAGGAAAAACCGCGTTCGGCAAGACCACAGTCATCGTAGGCTGCCTGCACGAGACCCATTGCCTGTTCGACAGCGTGTGCATACGAACGGGACACGCGCTCGATCAGCGGTTGCAGGTGTCGCTGGTCGTCGAGGGTGAAGATGGCAAATGCGGGTACGTATCCCTCCGCACTGCTCTTCACGAGCCCTGCCTTCTCCAGGGCCCGGAGATCATCTTGGACGGTGTTCTCCGACACCCTGAGCAGGTCTGCGATCTTCGACGATCCGCAGCGTTCCTGGTTGATCAAACGCAGGAGCCGCTGGCGGCTCGCTCCTTGGGTGACCGCATAGGGGTTGCGGTCCTGTTCCATCGTACAGCTGCCGCA
>PUMK01000203.1 GCA_003551325.1 Candidatus Acetothermia bacterium
AGCGCGCTCGTCCCCTTCTACACCGCGTTCATCAAGGTGCGCTACCCACGCCGGCGCTGTCCACCGAGCAATGCAACGTGAGCGAATCGTGTCGAGCAAGTGCTCAGGTCCCCTCGCGTGCAGGAGATAGGCCATGTAGTTGGGCGCCTCTTCCAAGGACTTGAGCAGTACACTGGTCGCCTCCCGAGACAACCGCTCCCCTGGCCCGATGACGACGACTCTGTACCTCGCCTGCGTAGGGGCATATCGCGTCCAGAGAAGGACCTGGCGGACATCATCGATGCCGATGAGTGACTCCCCATCCGGCGCCACCTCACGCAGATCCGGGTGACCCTCAGGAGGTGCCCCGAGCAACATGTGGGCTCTTTCCCAAGCCGATGCTCGTGCTGCATCCCCGAGGAACAGCAACGGAACAGAGGATCGCATGCCAGAACGTTACGACGCCGCACGCGGTTGCACAAGGCGCGAAGACTACGCTGTTTGCTTTGCAGATATAGGGTGTGTGTAATATGTAGACATCGCGCATTCAAACAGCTATACTGTACGCAACAAGAGGTGGAGGTGACGTTGACGATGGCTCGCCGAACGGAAAGCAGCCAACCGCTTGGTGTCGAGCACACCGCAAAGCTCTCACTCTATGTCCCACGACAGAAGGGAGGAGCGGCGGTGCTGGAACGCCTCCGCAAGATCGCGGAGCGCGACGACCGATCGCTGAACTACCTTGCCGTACAGGCAATCCTCGAGTTCCTCGATCGAAAGGAACAACACAGCTGATCCCCCGTGAACACGACTCTGGACAAGGAGTCCTGTTCACGAGTACGCTGTGGGCATGCTCACAAACCCTCTGCAGGCCGTGCGCGAGGGGGCGGCCCAGATCGCAAGCCGGGCCGCCCACGTTCGGCTCGTTGCCGACAGCATCGACGCATACGCTGAGACGCTCTCCTTGAGCCGGACGGACCGCCCCACGCTGGATCCTGCGTGCCACTACATCGGTCATGGAGAGGACACCTTGGCCTTTGTCCTCACCTTGGACAGCATCAACTTTGGCTCGGGATACTTCCCATACCTCCGTAAGCTCCCCGGGAAGTCCGGTTACTTCACGATTGCCACCGCCCTCACCGAGCACTTCCGCAACCATGGCCCTTGGCGTCCAACGGAGCTTGCCGCGCTGACCCCTCGCTGCTGCGCCGAAGTCTTCGGCCAAACGATGTCGGAACCGGTGGGAGAACTGATGCGTATGTACGCACGCGCGCTCAACGACCTTGGAACGCTGTTGCTCCGATACCATGGAGGGAGCTTTCGCGATCTCGTGGCAACCGCGGAGGGAAGCGCTGCACGGTTGGTCAAGGAGCTCGTCCGCATGCCTTTGTTCAACGATGTTTCCCACTACGGCACCATAACGGTCGCCTTTTACAAGCGCGCACAGCTGACAGCCGCAGACCTTGCGCTTGCGTTCAACGGTGAGGGACCAGGAGCGTTCAACGATCTGCCCTCTCTGACAATCTTTGCCGACAATCTCGTGCCCCATGTTCTTCGTTGTGACGGCCTGCTCATGTACAGCGATTCGCTGAGCAACGCTGTGGACAGCGGAACGCTAATCCCATCCGGTTCCGAACAGGAGATCGAAATCAGGGCTTGTGCAGTACACGCGGTCGAGTGTCTCGTAGACTCAATGCGCCGCAGTGGAAGGGGGACCACCGCCATGCAGCTTGACCACCTCCTGTGGAACCGTGGTCAAGGCAGCATGTACAAAGCACGCTCCCGCCATCGAACGCGTACGCCCTTCTACTGACAGCCGCCCGGTGAGCGCTATACTTCCTGGAGTCTAAGAAGGGAGGTGGTCAGATCATGCGCATCCCCCGGATGCTGTTCCGGGTGAAGACCCGCGACATCGAGGCAGAAGCGCGGCGCATGGTGGACGCATTCGGCATCGACGATGTCGAGATCCGTCGAGACGACACCATCGCTGATGCTTGGCTTGAGGACTACAAGGCTTCCCGCACCGTGTACGGGCTGCAGGAGATCGAGGAATACCTCACGGACTTGACCCGTTCATGACCGCCTTCAGAGCTGCCAGCTCGTCGCTTGAGGGGCTCCGCAACACCATTCGGCGCACGATCCTGGTGCGACGGATCTCCCTGGGCATGTTCTGTTTCGTGGCGGCGGTGGTCGTCCTCACATCGGAGATCTCACCCCTGAACCCGCTGTTCGCCATCCCGTTCAGCTGGCTGGTGCTGACCTTACCCTTTGAATGGCTGATCCTGCGTCAACGGTCCGTGGACGGTCTCCATCGTGTCCATGCGGGCTTTCTGGGAGCGGAGGTGCTTCTCGTAGCGTTCATCGTCCACCGCATGGGCGGAGTGATGTGGATTGGGGTCGTCTTCTATCTCTACTCCGTCATCTACGCCAACTTCTTCCTTCCTAAGGCCCTCGGTTATACCGTCACCGGTCTGGCCGTGGGAAGCTACACCGCGGTGGCACTCATGGAGTTCGCCGGAGTGCTGCCGCACACCCCGTTGTTCCCCGTCGACACCCCCCTGCACCGGCACTTCCCCTACGTGATCACCACTGTGGTGGTGGGGGGGGTCGGCCTGTACGCTGCGTTGGCCTTCACCGTGCGAGCATTCGCAGGGATGTACGAGCGGCAGGAGCGGGAGCTCGTCCGTAGACAGGACGGCCTCAAACGTCTGTCTGCGCGCCTCCTCTCGGCCCAGGAGGAGGAGCGTCGGCGGATCGCCGGGAAGCTTCACGATGAGCTAGGGCAGCTGCTGGCAGCCGGCCGGTGGGCGCTGGCCTCCGGAGAGGCAGCGGAGGCGGAGAAGCTGATGGAGCAAGCCATTGAGGGAACACGGACACTGGCCCGCGATCTGCGCCCTCCCCTGCTTGATGAGCTCGGCGTGGGACCGGCCCTGCGGCATCTTCTTGAGCGTTTCCAGTGTTCGTCCGGCATCCGCGTGGAGGCCGACCTCCCTGAGGGACACCTTCCGGAACCAGCACAGACCGCGGCCTTCCGGGTGGTGCAAGAGGCCTTGGAGAACGTCTCCCGCCATGCCCGCGCCCAACAGGTCCACACAGAGGTACGACGGCAGGGCACCATGGTGATCGGTTGCGTCGCCGACAACGGGGTCGGTTTCGCAGAGGGGAAGGTGCAAGAGGGACTGGGTCTCTCCGGTATGCGAGAGTGGATCGCACTCGCAGGCGGCGAACTCAACGTGACATCCTCTCCAGGGCGAGGTACGCAGATCAAGTTCCGGCTCCCGCTGCCATGATCCGTGTGCTGATCGTCGACGACCACGCACTTGTACGCGAGGGGCTGTCGCGCCTTCTCGAGCGTGCGGGAT
>PUMK01000064.1 GCA_003551325.1 Candidatus Acetothermia bacterium
GGCTTCGCATCCCGGTGGCGACGGTAGTAGGGATGGTTGCCGATGGAATGACACACGCGGAGATCCTCGAAGCGTATCCTGATCTGGAGGAGCAGGACATCCAAGAGGCCCTTCTTTATGCCGCTACTGTCCTCCAAGAGCGCGAACTCCCTCTCGTGCAGTCGGGATGAGGATCTTGGTCGACAACGCCCTGTCGCCCATGCTGGCCCGTGGTCTGCAGGAGGCGGGCCAGTAACTAGCGATCACCGCGGAGAGCAGGAGTCGTGTGGGCTGCGAGGGCGATGGTCGCGTAGGGCCGCAAGATGATGTGGCTCGACCATGAGGCGGTCTACGTACGGCGACCCCGCTAGGATCAGACGGCTGATCTTATCGGTCGCATCGGGGACTCGTGTCTCAACTGACGGCGAGGGGCCAGACGTTCAGCTCTGTGAAGGTGCTCGAAGGAGCATTTGTATGGTTGGTGTTTCCGAGGGACGAGGGGGTGTTCCACGGCGTGCAAGAAGTGGATGGAGTCCGCTGTGTACACCCGGTACAGGTGTACGTGGATCTCAAGGGGCACCCCGAGCGAGCAGACGAAGCAGCGGAGCACCTGCTTCGCGAGCATCTGGGGTGGGGAGCAGATGCCGACCGCGCGGGATCCCCGAGGACGACGAAGACCTAGTGATGCAGGGTATCGTTGAACGGATCAACCACGGGCTTGCCGCAGGACGCTACTCGGATGGGTTTCCGTGATTGGATGCGTCAACGAGTTGTCCCATACAGTTCCGCTCGCTACGATCATTCAGGATGGTGAGCGTGTGCGGGCGAGCTGCGAGGTGCGGTGAGACCTGGAGGAACCGGGCTATGACGGTTGATGAGTTCCTGAAGGGCAAACGCGAAGGCGTGTTTCGGATCTGTGCCAAGTACGGGGCGCGCAACGTGCGCGTGTTCGGCTCGGTCGCCCGCGGACAGGCCGATGAGGAAAGTGACGTTGACGTGCTGGTTGAACTTGAGCCTGGGCGCAGTCTGTTCGACTTAGGAGGCCTCCAGTACGAGCTGGAGGAACTTCTCGGCAGACGTGTGGATGTGGTGACCGAGCGTGGTCTGAAGGCCCGTATCCGAGAGCGTGTCCTCCGCGAGGCTGTCCGAGTATGAGGAATCGCGATGCTTTCGATATATGTGGTGGCTGCGTGCATGTCATGATCACGCGCAACGAGGCGTGGGCCACAAGGGGTGCCGCAGCGGTTCCGTCAGAGGGAGCTGGGGAGGTTGAGCGGAGGCTAGCCTCTGCAACAGCAACAGGAGTCCGGCGGAGTGGGAAGCGGGCTGTAGGCCCGCATCCCCTTGTCGTGCATGGAATAGTTGAGGAATAGCCGTGCAAGACGATAGGAAGGCCTTAATTGCTGCGATACAAGCAGCTGCGAGGGATTGTGGTGAGCCCCTCTCGAGGCGGCAGTTTCTCTCGCACTCAGGAATGACTGAGTACAGAGTTCTGAAGCATTTCGAGAGCTGGACCGCGGCGCTAGATGCTGCAGGTGTGCAAGCAGACCGGAGCAATGTGAAGAGGGAGGACCGAGAGCTTCTTGAGGATTGGGGGAAGATGGTCCGCGAGAATCGAGAGATACCTACCAGAAGTTTCTACCGAAGGAATGGGAGGTTCGGGGTCAACACGTTCTGTCGCTTTGGCCCGTGGTCGTCCATTCCGGAGGCGTTCAGGGAGTTCGCAAGCGACAGACCGGAGTGGGCAGATGTCATCCCGCTTCTGCCGTGTGCTAGACGTTCTGACACAGTGTCTCCTCGGGGGGCAGCACTTCCCTTGCCGACAGCCGACAAGCAAGCCTCTGCGTCTTCCGGAGCCCCATCTCATGCCAAACTTGTCGACAGACCAACTTACGGTAACCCCATCGACTTCCGCGGCCTACGGCACGAGCCGACGAACGAGAACGGTGTTATCTTCTTGTTCGGCATGGTGGCAAAGGAGCTTGGCTACTATGTGGAGGGCGTTCAGGCTGGATTTCCAGATTGCGAGGCCAAGAGGCAGGTTGGGAGGCGAAAATGGCAGAGGGTACGCATCGAGTTCGAGTTTGAGAGTCGATCATTCCGCGACCACGGTCATCCGGCATCGGGATGCGATATGATTGTTTGCTGGCTTCACAACTGGCCCGACTGCCCTCTTGAGGTTCTAGAACTGAGGCAGGTCATAGAGCAGCTTCCCAGGGGCGATGACTGAAGACAAGCTCTTCCGCCAGGACAGGGGTTGTTTCACACTCAGGGAAACCGAGTGCAATCTCCTTCGTGCTGCAGAGAGAGAGTGTCGTCCCGGCTGTTGGCGTGGCTGCGCGGTGGGGTGTGCACCGGGATCGGCAGATTCTGTAGAATGGCAGAGGTTGATGGTGGAGGTGAGCGAGATAGGTACGAAAAGGACTGTGCCGAGATTTCAGGATGTAGTCGAGATGGTGGAATCTCTGCCGCCTGAGGATCAGGGTGTGCTGATCGACATCATCCGACAGCGGCTGATTGAGCACCGACGTGCCGAGATCGTTGCGGACATCGAGGAAGCACGGGGCGCTTATAGGAGAGGCGAGGTTCGTCGGGGCAATGCAGCCGATGTGATAGGGGAGTGCATGGAGTGAGATCGCTGGTCTGGAGCGCGGCTTTCGTCCGCGCTGTCAAGCGTGTGGTCCGCCGGAAACCAGACTTGGCCCCGAAGGTGCAGCGTACACTCGAGCTGCTTGCGACAGATCCTTTCCATCCTACGTTGCGTACACACAGGCTCAAGGGAGCTCTGCACGGTGCGTGGGCGTGCACAGTTGACTATGACCACAGGATTCTCTTTCAGTTCATGCGGCATCGAGGCTCGGCCGAGGAGGAAATCCTGCTCCTCACCATGGGAACCCATGAGGAAGTGTACTGAGCAGCGGCAGGGCTCTCTGGGAAGAACTCTTGTTGAATGCCCGGCTCAGAAGGGGTGACCGTGGATAAGCGAACCTTCTTCGATATGCATCTACACGCGTTCAACCTGAGCCATCCATCGTTTTCGGTGTTCGTGCGGCGATTGCTTCGCGAACTGCCCCAGGGCCTCCTCAGCTGGCGCCGCCTGTGGCGTTTGCCTGCGGTGATCCTTGTTGGGCTTGTACTCCTCGCGCTGTGGATGGCTTTCGTGGTCGTGTACTGCCTACCCCCCGCGCGGCGGGTTGCACGTTCCCTGATCCACGCGCTCTTCCGCGGACTGAAGCGGATGGCGGGCAGGCTCATGAACCTGCTGTTCGTGATGGAGAACGATATCGGGAGCATGTTCTTGCTCGTGGAGAACTGCCTGCGCGACCCGGAGGCGCCGCTCCTTCGGTCCGATGGGCTGCA
>PUMK01000074.1 GCA_003551325.1 Candidatus Acetothermia bacterium
ATCCCCAGGTAGATGAGCGCGTAGACGATCCATCCCCCGATGATCACCGCCTTTCGGGGCACACGGTCGGATAGAGAACCCGCCGGCGTGGACAACAGGGTGTAGACGAGGTTGAACACCGCCAACATACCGAGGATGCCAAGAACATTGGCCCCCAGGGACTGTGCGCGCAGTACAAGGAACGCATCGGCTGAGTTCCCGAGCTCGAACAGACCGACGATCCCCAAGAACACGAGGAACGGCCGGCCCAACCCTCGGAAACCCACACGCGCCCCTTCCTCAGGCTGCGCCCGGCAAACCTCTCGTGCGCCGATCGCCAAAACGAACACCGCCAGCCCCGCCGGAACAAGACTGGCCAAGACCACCACCCGGAATGTGCTTGCAGAAAGCTCTTCAGCCCCTCCTTGCATGAACCACACCGCGGCCAGTGCACCCAAGATCCCCAGCATCGCCCCAGCCGTGTCCGCTGCCCGGTGAAAACCAAACGCAAGACCTCGATGCCGGTCGTCGATCGAGTCGGCCACGAGCGCGTCCCGCGGTGCGGTACGAATACCCTTCCCCACACGATCAGCCCACCGCGCACCGGCCACCGTCGGCCACGCACCCGCTATGTACAGGAAAGGCTTAGCCGCCGCGGAGATCCCGTAACCTACAACAGCCAGCCACTTTCGTCTTTGCAGGCGGTCTGAGATCCAGCCTGACCCTACCTTGAGCAGAGAAGCCGTCGACTCAGCCACTCCTTCGATCACACCGATGACCGCCGTACCGACACCCAACACATTGGCCAGGAAGAGCGGCAACAGGTTGACGACCATCTCGCTCGAGATGTCCATGAAGAAGCTGGTGGCGCTTACGACCCAGATGTTCCGCGGAAGACCACGGAGTCTGTGGATTCCTCTGCGATTCGTCATCCGTCCTCCTGTTGGGTAAGGTTTGCCAAGCAGCCGAGGAGTATAGCCACCCTCCACGACTGTCAACAGCACGAGAACTTGTGCAAGGGAGGCATCATGGACGATCGCAGGCGAGATGCACTTAAGGGGGCGATGCTGCTGGAACAGCGGGGACAAGCGTTCTACCGCTCAGCCGCTGAGCAGACCACGGTCCCAGAGGTGAGGAAGCTGTTCGAGCTCCTTGCCGAGGAAGAACGGCACCATCGCCAGACGCTGGCCAAGACCTACGACGATCTTGAGCGCACGGGGACGTTCTCGGCACCCAGCGTGGAAGGTGCCGCCAGCGATGCCGCAGGCGCCGTGCTCTCCCCCGACGTCATGGCCGAGATCTCCGCAGCCAGCTACGAGGCCGCTGCAGTCTACGCAGCCATGGCACTCGAGGAGCGCGCAGTAGCCTACTACCGGAAGCAGGAAGAGGCTGCCACCGACAACGCCGAGCGCGACCTGTACCGCTGGCTCGCCGAGTGGGAAGGACGCCACCTCAACACCCTGATGGGCATGGAAGAGGATCTCCGGCAGAGGATCTGGCACGACCAGAACTTCTGGCCCCTCTTCTAGGCACTGCCTAGAGCGTTATCTCTGCCTTCCCCTGGGCGTCCGAACGGCCAGGCGCCTCAGTCTGAAGGGCCGATACCCAGACGTCGCTCCAGTTCCGACAGACGCTCGGCAAGGCCCTGGGTCAACTCCGACAGGGCCTCTGCCTCCGCCGCCAGGGTGTCGATCCTCTCAGGAAGCAGCTCAGGGTCATCACCAAGCGCCGACAGGATTTCTCGCTGGAAGGAAGCAACGGCGCTGTCCAGCGCTTCGAGATCCGCGGCCAATCCCTCCAGGCGACCGTCGGCTGCCCCAACGGCATCCTCAAGGTCACGGAGACGCGCTGAAAGACCTTCCTGCTCGGCCTCAAGCACAGTGGCCTTCTGGGCTGAAACCGCAACTGCGTCGAGTTGGCCCTCAAGGTGCACATACTGCACCTCAAGCTGCTCCAGCGTGCGCTCATTGCCCGTGATCCGAGCATCCATACTCGACAGCAGAACGGCAACGGTCGTCCCTAAACCGACGATCAACACCGCGACAGCCGCGGGTATCACCGTAGAAGGTTTCACCGCGGGACTTCCCAGATCCATCGATGCGTGTTCATCCGTTTCAGCAGCATAGTCCATTCTACCCATCGAACTCCGGATGTGCCCACACCTGGAGCGACGAACACAGGCATGCACGTGAGAATCGGACAACTGGCGATTGACGGACTCCTACGCTTGGGCTATAGTCCGAAGCAGGAAGGACGGTCTCCTTCCACACACACTTGGGGGCGTAGCTCAGCCTGGGAGAGCACCGGCTTTGCAAGCCGGGGGTCGGCGGTTCGAGCCCGCTCGCCTCCACCACCGGATACCGATCGTAGAACTGGAGGCAAGTGGTTGCTGCTCTCTGGTTTCGGTTGGGGCATTCTGTACGCAATTTCCACTTCATCGGACGCCCGATGAAGTGGGCCACCTCTCGTGTCGCCTTCCAAGGCACTTCTCATTGAGAACCAGGCTCAAGCCGGAACGAGATCAGCTTGATCTCGGACATCCAGGCTGCTGCAGGATCATCGGGCGGCCGCACCCATACCGGATAGGGCAGCACCGGATCCCTGGGGAGAGCAAGCCAGACCTCGGTTTCGAACTCGGTCCCGTTGAACTCGGTAACCGTGGTTAGCGTCGCTTCTACCGCAGTAACGCCGGCCACTTCGCGTTCCTCCTCGGTGATCTCCAGCCTTCCCTTGGTCATCGGTAGCGTCATCTCGGGGGGCATGTCGGCGAACTCTGGCCGAGGGCTCAGTTCATACGTCTTCCCTGGCACGAACGGAGGTTCCAACATCTCCAGGTAGGCGACCTGTAGTGCCATCCACGGGGTGTAAAACATGAGCTGCGGAATACTCGCCAGCTGCATATCAGGCGGGATCGACGGGAAATCTCCCTCCAACTCGCTGCGCGCCCAGCGCGTCCCGTCTGGGTGGACCCCCATCTCAACCACGAACCTCAGTCGGTACCTTAGCAGAAACTCTGAGGGCGGGTCTTGGACGAGTGCGTAGACCAGGTGCGCATACTCGCCGGGCCAAACCTCAGGAATCCCGCCCAATCCCTGCCCCAGCGAGCCGCACCCCAGCGCCAGGACCAACACCACAGCCGCACACATCCTGACCAGCATTGGACCACCTCCAGCCTCTCTCCCGGCTACCGAGCTGAAGCTCTATGACAAGACATGCAACAGCCCAGAGCTCCTCAAGAGGGCAAACATCGACCCGCGGGCGTTGCCCGTTCACCAGTTCCGTCAAAACCATTCTACTGTTCGTGGCCCTCGCGGGGCTTCCCGTACGGGTGTAGATCCCCCTGTAGCCGGGATGTG
>PUMK01000267.1 GCA_003551325.1 Candidatus Acetothermia bacterium
ATCATGGCCGGCTGAAAGCCGATGATACCAATCACCCCGGCTTCAGGGTATGAAGTGCGGACCCACCTCACCATCGTTTCTACACATTCTTCCATCTCTTCATCCTTGCAGTGCACCGTCTTTTCAACCCGACCCATACTTCTCAGTACGGCGTTGACGCTGGCGACCAGCAGGGCCCGGTGGTAGTTGTTGTCCGCCAGCGGCAGGTCGATCACCTCCCCTAGCCCTGCCCTTTACCCACATATTAATACTGACCAATACCCATTAAAGCAAAGATGTTTGATGTATTCCACACTTATACACTGATTAGTTATAGGTAATATGGTACATCATGTATATAAAAGTCCCGAGGACTGTTCCATCGGAATCTTTCCATGATCATCTCTCACATGTTGTTCAAAAACTTGCGGAGTAGTCAAACACACGATATGGAAGTAAGCAAAAAACAACCTAACAGATAAACTTCTCTCACGGACCACGCAACATGAAACCAAGAGTCATGAGCCTAAAGAGGGTATATCCCTCCCAAAGAATTTGGTGACCCGGAGGAGGATCATTTTTCCGGCCGATATAGCCTCCAATTTTGGCCACTAAACGTACAGCATTATTTAAACACGTGGGCAGTGTGAGACCTCTTGAGTTGGCGTAGGATTCAAGAACCTGCACTTCGATATCGGAAAAGAGTATCTCAGCAGGAAGCTCTGGAGTTTCACGACCCAGAAGAGTCATCAGCATAATACGCCAGGCAATTACAGCGTTTATCGCGACACCTCTTTTGAGTCGCTCTGCAGTTTGGTATCCAAGCTCTTCGGTCTTACAACCGCTTTTTAATACGCGATGCCAGTCTTCAATTCGCCATCTCAGACAATACCATTCCAAAACTTGCTGGGCCTGTTCTGGTGATGAGATATGTATTGTAGTAAGCAGAAACCATTCGAGTGGCTCCACTCCTTCGGGAGGATTTTCTTCAACTATATGTACGATTGACAGTGTTATCGGATCCTTGTCTTTGTGATAGTATGGTGGTCTCAATTCAATTTGTCTGTAACGTAATGTTACATCTGCAATCCGTTCTTTGCGTTGGGGACGTTCCTGCTGTTTACTCTTTTTGGATCTGGCGCTCTGACGGTCGATATGGATTTGGAATGTAAGCTTGGGTTCAGTGGCCTTCACTGCGTCAAAAAGCTTTAGCTCCTCAGTGGTACGCCGATTGTACATGGCCCGTACAATAAGATCGATAGAGGGATTCTGGCGCCACTCATCAAAGAGTTCAAAAAAATCAGCTTCACGGTCCATTACAGAAATAAGTCGGGTGTGTGGTATATCGGCAGAAATAGCCATACAATCACGCACACCCTCGATCCAACAGAAGTCTTCCTTTTCCTCAATTGGGATTTTATTAGTCGCCCGTTTATCATTTTTATCTCTGGGAGTGGGGGCCCAGCACTGTGTACGTAATACCCCCAAAGGAAGCCCCTGATCCGTTACCGCCAATGTAGAATGTAGGTGTAGTCCACGGCTTTTCGCTTGTGTCTGGTTCTTGCCAATTATGCCCAGCCCTTCGCATTTATCTAAATTATTATAGTTCAGGTCGGTACCATCTTGAATGCATAGTACAATATCCTCTGTTTGCATGCGCCGTATGGTCTGTTCACGGTGAGGTAATAGGATGTTCTTCATGGTAACCGCTGAATCATCTGGCTGTTCGATAAAACGATAATGTCCTTTGATCACGGTCCAATCTCCCCCTGCTGCGGTTGCAAACGAACTGCTTGGATTTTGTGCTTGTAGAGTTACGTCCTTTACCAAACGCTTGGTCAGGCGCTTATCTCCCAAAGGAGCAGCATCAAATTCTTGCTCGGCCCAATTCTCAGGATCTATACCAACATCAAATGATAGGGGACCGCGACCACTACCTGCCGGCAATCCCATCTGATCGCGGAAGTCGCTTGCCAGTGGATATACGTAGATATCTTTTATCGTCTCCTGGCCAAAGTTATCAGTACCATAACGGCCCATCCCCTGAGTGGAACCCACCCGGATCCAGTTGGCCGCACGGAAACATGTGCCCCGAAACTGCTCTGTATCCACAAAGGTTTCCACCAACAAGGGTTCGAATCCGTAACGGGCTGCAAACTCTTGCGGCAGCTGTTTCATAGCCAGACCAAGTACTTTTGAAGCCAGGTTCTTACAGTTTACGGAATTGCGGATGAGAAAGCGGCTCATACCAACTACCTGATCCAGATACTGCTGCCGGGTTTCACTGTCCCAGCCGATCCAACGGTCCCGATCACGCAGCTGGAGTGCTGAGGAGGAAAAACTCAACCCCCCGAGCCAACCATGCTCGGAATCTATCAGATAGCGGATTTGACGGCCAACCAGTGGTCCAGCTCCACGGGGATGTTCCCGAATATGCAACTCGTTCCAGATACGCATTTGTTCCTCGGTCTCTACTAAAACCAGCTTCAGACCTCGGATTTCGTTGGCTTTGCTCGGAACATCCACAGGTAATGGTACTTGTTTTTCAAGACGACGAGGTTTCCCCGTGCCGGGGTTGGTTTGCGGAACAGGCAGCTCAAAGAGTCCTTTAGCTTCCAGTTTGCGCAGGGCCTTTAAACAACCGCTTTGCTGTCTTTGGCCCAGGGTATTGACAAAATTATACCGGTCGCAAAGGTGGTTGGCCAGCTCTGTCCGATTCATCCCCGGCTTCTCAGCGATGCGTTGATTAATAAATTCAACCACATCGGGCTGACTAAGCTTTTTTTGCATTTGCCCACGAAATAGTATCATACTGGGATAATAACACTATTAACTAAACTTGTCAATAATTATTTATGGGTAAAGGGCAGTCCTAGCCCCCAAAGGAAGGTGCCCCTTCCATATGAATAGTAATAGCAGCATTCTTATCTCGATCATGCGTTATTAACGTTTCCACATAGATTACACGTTCTCGAACTGGGATACAAACGATCAACGAAAACTACTTCTTTTCGGAGTGGAGAAAAAAAGTATCATCTATTTCGATAATCCCGGATAGTTCATCCTCATCGGCCAGACTGAGGGCATCAAGCACTTTGTGCCTCCAGTTAAATGCAGTAGGAATGCTTACTCCTACTTTCTCTGCAGTCTTGGGGATCGACTTACCTGCAAGCATACATGGTAGGGAGTGAAAAAATTCCTCTTTCTTCTGGAGTTTATCAAGTGGTGTACCGGTCAGGTCGGTAAATGTTCTCTCACATGATTTACAACGGTACCGCTGCTGGCCTTTGGCTTTACCAAACCTAACCACCTCTTCACTTTCGCAACGTGGGCAGGCCAGACCATTTTGAAAC
>PUMK01000160.1 GCA_003551325.1 Candidatus Acetothermia bacterium
GAATGACCAGCCGGTGCGCCTCGGCCAGGGCGTTCATCCGGGTGCCGATGGCGAAATCCTCGGGCGTCTGGGTGCAGCCGTGCAGCATGAGGACGATGCCGGCCACCCCCTCACTGGCCGAGGCCGGGACATAATGGCGATAGGCGCGGCTGCCGGTGCGGCCGCTATGGGTTTCGCTGCGAAACACCGCGCCCTCGACGATCTCGACCGTTCGGGGTGCCGGGCGCGGGCCGACACCCGCCCCCTTGGACAGCGGCGCCAGGCCGCGCATCAGCGCCTCGAGCGAAGGCTGGGCCGCGAGCGTCTGCGCCCCGCCCGGTTCCGACCAGAGCCCGTGCTGGGCAAGGGTTCGGCGCACCAGTTCGTTCGCCGCCGAAAGGCGGTCCGGGCATGCGCCATCCTGCGCCGGGCGCAGCGCGCCGGCCTTGAAATTCATCATTGTCTTTTCCTTTGTTGCGCGCGGCCTCAGCGGATGCGGTCGGCCAGCGCCTCCTTGATTTCCGCGCTGGCTTGCAACGCGCCGAGAACGGTGATCGATCCGATCGTGGCCCGGGCAAGCTCGGGGCTCACGTCCGGGGCGATGCGGGCCAGGCCTACGACCTTGACGTGCAGGACCTCACCCGCCGCCTGCAGGGCCTCCAGATCGGCGCGGGAATAGTCCCTGAGGCCCAGCTCCATCGTGTGCCGTTCCACCGAGGCCTTCACCAGATCGGCATGCGCGTCGATCTGGTTGCGGATCGCCGTGCGGATGAAGTCGCTGCGGTTCGAATAGAACCCCTCCTGCACCAGCAGATCGATCCGGCCCAGATCCACGAAGCCGAGATTGATGGTGATCTTCTCGTTCTCGGGCTGCTTGTCGCGCAGCTGCCTGACGTTGCTCATCTCGATTCTCCATCCGTGTGGATGGTATATGGATGTATTTTTTTCACAACGCAAGAGGAGGTTCGTAAACGAGGCATTTCGGCCCGCTGCTTTTGCGCTCCCGCCCAAAGATTGCTGGTGTTTCCACTTCGTGATGCCGGGCAAGGGAACATCGTGGCCGGATCCACGTTGATCCCTCAGTCAAGATCAGGAGGCGTCAATGGACAAAGACAGAGTTGAAGGTTCGGCCAAGAATGTCGGCGGCAAGGCCAAGGAAGCCGCGGGCAAGGCTGTCGGCGACAAGAAGACCGAGGTGGACGGCAAGACCGACCAGGCCGAGGGCAAGGCGCAAAACGCCTATGGCAGCGCCAAGGACAAGCTGCGCGGCGACGACTGATCGCGCGCGCATGCCCGCGTCGTGAATGCGCGGGTCATCCAGTTGGGGGCGGCCGATACGGCCGCCCCCATGCCGTTGGAACCCGTCCGGGAAACCTTGCCTTCCCTGCGGGATCGATGGATCGTGCCGTTATGCACGAGGATACCAATCGCCCCCGCCTGCGGATCCGGATCGTCTTTGGCGCGCAGGGAATGATCGGTCCCGGCAAGGCGGAACTGCTGGAACGGATCGACCGGTGCGGCTCGATCGCGGCGGCGGGTCGCGAGATGGGGATGAGCTACAAGCGCGCCTGGGAACTTGTCGGCACGCTGAACGCGATGTTCGAGGCGCCCGTGGTCGAAAGCACCCGTGGCGGCCCCGGTGGCGGCGGCGCGGTGCTGACCGAAGCCGGGCGCGAGATCCTGGATCTCTATCGCGCGTTCGAGATGCAGGCCGCGGCGGCGGGCGAAGCGCAGCTTCGTGACCTGACCTCCCGCCTGCGCGCTATTCCCGAAGGAAAATAACGCTTGCCCCGCCGGCGGGCTTCCTGCGATATGTTCCTGCGAACACATCACGAGGGAGACCGCGATGCCGCTTCCCGTCGCCCGGCGGACGATCCTCGCGAGCCTGTGCGCCCTCCTGCTCGCGGCCGCGCCTGCCGCCGCGCAGGGCGATGCGCCGGTCGTTGCCGCCGCCTCGGACCTGCAGTTCGCGGTCGAGGAGATCGCGGCGGCCTTTGCGGAAGAGACCGGGATGCAGGTCCGGCTGTCGACGGGCTCGACCGGGAATTTCGCGCGCCAGATCCGCGAGGGCGCGCCGTTCGAGATCTTCATGGCCGCCGACGAGGACTTCATCGCCGATCTGCATGCCGACGGCTTCACCCGGGATGCGGGCGATCTCTATGCCATCGGCCGGCTGGTGATCATGGCCCCGCGGGGCGGCGCCCTGACGCCGGACCCCGCGCTGGACACCCTGGCCGCGATGCTGGCGGCCGGCGACATCGCCCGCTTTGCCGTCGCCAACCCCGATCACGCGCCGTACGGCATGCGCGCCCGCGAGGCGCTGATCACGCGCGGGCTGTGGGACGATCTGCAACCGTTCATGGTGCTGGGCGAGAATGTCAGCCAGGCCGCGCAATTCGCGCTTTCGGGCAATGCCGAGGGCGGGATCATCGCCTGGTCGCTCGCACTGGCGCCGCAGGTGGCGCGCCAAGGCCGTTTTGAGCTGATCGATGAGGATTGGCACGAACCCCTTCGCCAGCGCATGGCGCTCTTGAACGATGCCGGCCCGGTGGCCGAGGCCTTCTACGCCTTCATGCTGCAACCCGAAGCGCGCGAGATCATGGCGCGTTACGGCTTTATCCTGCCCGAGTAGCGCATGGACTGGACCGCGCTTGAGCTTTCCCTGCGGCTGGCTTTCTGGACCGTCGTCATCCTCTTGCCGGTATCGATCCTGCTGGGGCGCTTCCTGGCTTTCCGCCAGTTTCGCGGCAAGCCGCTGATCGAGGCGCTGGTGATGCTGCCGCTGGTGCTGCCGCCCACGGTGCTGGGCTTCTACCTGCTGGTCACGCTGGGGCGCAATTCGCCCATCGGGCAGGCCTGGGCAGGCCTCTTCGGCCAGCAACTGGTGTTCAGCTTTCAGGGGCTGGTCGTGGCCTCGATCCTTTTCAACCTGCCCTTCGCCGTGCTGCCCGCCCAGCGCGGCTTTCAAGCCATCGGCAAGGATCTACGCGAGGCCGCCGCCTGCTGCGGCATGTCGCCCTGGCGGGCGCTGTGGCGGGTGGAGCTGCCGCTGGCCTGGCCCGGCGTGCTGACGGCGATGGTGCTGACCTTCGCCCATACGCTGGGCGAATTCGGCATCGTGCTGATGGTCGGCGGGTCGATCCCGGGCGAGACCCGCACCATCGCCATCGCCATCTACGACCGCGTGCAGGCCTTCGACGACGCCAGCGCAGCGACCATGTCGGCGGTGCTGGTGACGATCTCGCTCCTCACCATCGCCGCGACCTTCCTGCTCTCGGCCCGCATCGGCCGGCGCCTGGGATGAGGGGGTCTGGGATGAGGGGGCACCA
>PUMK01000047.1 GCA_003551325.1 Candidatus Acetothermia bacterium
AGGGAGAACGTTCTTCCCACATAGTCGATCCCGCGGTTGCGTCGTAACGCTGTGGCGACACCCAGCGGGACACCGAACAGGATTCCCAGACCCATGCCGGCGATCGTCAGCTCGATCGTGTACGGCAGCGCCCTGGCAACCTGCATGGATACGGGGTATTCCGTGAGCATCGACCGTCCGAGGTCGCCGCGCACCAACCCTCCAAGGAAGTCCGTGTACTGAACCCACAGCGGCCGGTCAAGGCCCATACGCTCGCGGAACCTCTCCAGCGCTTGTGCATCGGCTTCTTCCCCGAGCAAGACCGCAGCGGGATCTCCCGGCACCACGCGCACGGCCAGGAAGATCACCGTCAGCACAGCAAATAGCGTGGGGATCGCCAAGAGCAACCGTCTGATGATGTACGAAATCACGCTCTTCCCTTTCCACGAACACGTCCCGATGAACGGCCTCGCATCCGCACTGTGTTGTGCATCCAGAACCCATCAACTGCAAACAGGCAAGGTTGGGGAGGGCCCCCAGAGACTACCTGGAGGCCCTCCCGCGTTGAATGCACGGTACGCCCTCTACCGAAGTATACGTGTCGTCTCGTCGATCTGAGGATACAACGTGGCGCTGGCCACCACCGGGTGACCCCAGTCCAGCTTATCGCTTCGGGCCGTCGTCAGTTGCAAGAGACAGAACGTGGTGTAGGCCGCCTCCTCGGTCAGGATAAGCTGCCCCTGCTGCCAGAGGGCCTCCTGCGCCTCCGCGTCCAGCTCGCTCCTCGCTCCCTCGATGTACGCATCGATCATGTCGGCCTGCGAGAAGTTCGTGTCCGGAGCTGCCCCGTACACCGCCCGCGATGCCGAATGGAAGAAGCGCGTCAGGTACATGTCGGCGCTGGGCCGCCACGAGTTGTAGAAGATGAGGTCGTTGACGTTCTCCCGAATCCGCGCGTGGAAGGTAGCGTGGTCGACAACCGTCATCTGAAGGTCGATACCCACTGCGCGTAGGAGTTCCTGGACGACCTCGTAGGGCCTCCGGTAATAATCGCGCTCGGAGATATAGGCGCTCAGCGTGAACCCGTTGGGATAACCCGCTTCGGCAAGAAGCTCGCGGGCACGATCAGGATCGTACGTCAACTCCCAAGTGTAGCCTGCCTCCTCCAACATCTCGCGGCTCACACCGCCGGGCAGGTAACCGTAAGGAACGATCGAGTATGTCGGCACAGCGATGTCTTCACCGAACAGCGCCACCATGAACTCTCTCGACATCGCGTAGGAGATCGCCTGACGGACCTCCAGGGAGTCCAGCGGAGCCCGGCTCATGTTGTAGTGCAGGGTGACATTCTCCCCCGGACCGTAGACGTCGACCTTGATGCCGTCGTATCCCTGCATCTTCTCAACCCAAGGCTGCTCCATCGGTCCAATGACAGCCTCAAGCTCGCCCCGGCGAAGGGCGATCTCGGCAGCACCGATCTCGGCGATGTAGACGAGATGGACCTCATCAAGGATCGGACGGCCGCGGAAATACCCCTCATGGGCCCTGAGGACGATCCGGTCCATAGGGCGATAATCCACGAAGTAGAATGGGCCCGTGCCAACCGGGTTCATACGATAGTCGTCACCCATGGTCTCCTCGGCAACCTTAGGGACGATCATCCCACCCATGTAGTCCGCAACAAGCGGCAGGAACAATGCGGAGGAGGTGGGCGAAGGAAGGGTGATGTTCACCGTGTAGGTGTCCACTGCCTCAATCTCCCAACCCACATAGTCCGAGGCGTATGTAGAACGTGATGGATCCCTTACGCGCTCGAACGAGTAGACGACGTCTTCCGCGGTGATCTCGTAGCCAGCGGGGTAACCTGGGAACGCGTGCGTCATCACGCCTTCGCGGATTTCGAAGGACCACACTTGCTTGCCGTCCACCATCTGGGATTCCGGAAGGGCCACGGCAAGGTCGGGCTCGACGCGCGGATACTCACCCGGTGCGTAGCGGACGAGGCCGCTGAACAGAAGGTCATAGAGAACCCTGTGATGCGTACCGGTGCCCATATGGGGGTCGCCGGTTCCCAAGTCCAGTGCATCTACCGAGATCCTCAGAAGCTGCCGGTCGGCCAACTCCTGTCCGCCTGCCATCCCTGCAACCGCCAACACGGCCGCAACCAGAACCACCCATACACCTACATGCTTTGGTCGTTTCACGTAGCCTCCTTGAGCACTTCGGTTGTCAACTGCCTCCCCGAGAATCGGGAAGGAGACCTGTTGCCTCCCTACTTCATGTCGGTAGCTACCACCTCCAACGCAGGTGCACATACCTAGAACTCCAGCGCGCATCCTACCCAGCGCAACCCCGATCCGCAACAGGTAACGCTCCTCAAGAACAAGTGTGTTCTCTGGCAGAGCCTTGTTGCTGGGAGCCCCGCTTGGACATGCCTAGAGCGCAAGACCTGACCGTTGGGTATACTCAAGCTTTCGTTTCGACAGCAGCGGAAAGGAGTATCCCAGTTGCGTCAGGCGATCCTCTCTGGCCCGATCTTGAAGACCATGCTCCTCCTGGGCTGGCCGGTGATGGTCACCAACTCCATGCAGGCACTGTACAACCTGATCGACGCGTTCTGGCTCGGCAGGGTGTCCACGGAGGCGGTGTCGGCCCCGAGCATGGCATGGCCCGTCTTGTTCTTCACCATCTCGGTTGCCGTGGGCTTCCAATTCGCCGGGACCGCTCTCGTTGCCCAACATACCGGTGCCGGTGATCGTGAGCGTGCAGATGAGATCGGTACACAGTTGTTCTCGTTCCTCGTTCTCGTGTCCCTGGTGATGGGGATCGGCGGGTACGCCGCAGCACCTCACATCCTGCGGCTCATGAACACCCCCGATGAGGTCATCCCGCTGGCTCTGCAGTACCTCCAGATCGTGTCGCTGGGGCTTCCGGTCATGTATGGATCGTTCGCGTTCATGGGACTGCTCATGGGGATCGGGGACACCCGAACGCCGATGTACCTCATCGGCGCTTCCGTGATGGCCAACGCTGTGCTCGATCCCCTGCTCATCTTCGGCTGGGGACCATTCCCCGAACTCGGCGTCGCCGGAGCAGCCTGGGCCACGGTCATCTCGCGTGGGATCGCCGCGGTTGTTGGGGTATGGCTCCTCAGCACAGGCAGGGTGGGCGTGCGCCTGCGCGCACAGCACGTTGTTCCTCGTTGGTCCTCGATCCGGCAGATCGTCCGCGTGGGGACACCCAACATCGTCGACCAAGCCGGAACATCGTTGGGGTTTGTGATCCTCATGGGTTTGGTCGCAGGATTCGGTACGGTG
>PUMK01000158.1 GCA_003551325.1 Candidatus Acetothermia bacterium
AATGGGCAATCTCAAGGACGTGTGGAACCAGGCGGTCGACAAACGCTACGGGCCCCACAAGGGCAAGGAGGCAGAGGGATAGGTCGATGAACTATGGATAAAGCCTGATCGGTCCAGTGCTGAAGGAGGGAGAGGGCATGACAGATACCTACTACAAGGTTGAGGCAAGAGGAGCAGATGGGGCTTGGAAGGACATTCATGGACAACCCAACCGGTTCGCATCCGACGCGGAGGCCAGAAGGGCCATCGAACACCTGCGGAATCGCGGGGACGACTGGGATGCCCAACGCGAGTATCGGGTGGTCGAGGTGGAAGAAGCCAAGTAACGCTGAGAGAGCGCCGAGACCCATCGAGGGTGTGGACGAGAGAGGAGAGCGCTATCTTGCCTATCTACCCCTGAGTTCTATCGTGTCCTCCAGCACGTTCGTGCCTACTCGGCGTTGAAGCTGTCCACGATGGTTCTACGTCTTCTCCTCGCGATCTAAGTACTGGATGATCGCTTCGACCACGAGGTAGTTGATCGAGCGATCCTTCTTCTCACCGAGCTTCCGCAGCCGCTCGAGCACATTCTTGGCAGCCTTCTTCTTTGGGATGTAGATGGAGATCTTGTCCAGCGTCTTCTGTTCCTTTCGTCGTTCAGGCATCCTAATCCTCCCTTTCAACGCATGCCGCATCTTTATGCACAAGCGTGCACTATACGGCTTCTCACAACGGGGAACAAGCTTCACCAGGAAGGAGGTTGGCGAACCCTCCCCGGTGTTGTAGGGTGTGCGCGCGGGTGGTCGCTACACAGTCTCTCCCACGATACCGGGTACGGTGGTTCTGCAGCGTCCACCCGCACCTTCCGCTTCCCAAAGGCGGTAGCGGCGTGACTCCCAGCAAGGTAACCCCTGCTCAGAGGCCCGTAGGTGGCTTTCGTGGCGGTCGAGCCATGTCCGGCATGACCCGGTTTGGAGGCCCGAGCGCGACCACTTCCTCTGTTCCCTGAGCTTGTGCGTCCAGCCTGTTGGACACCATGGTAGCGGTAGGCTCAGGGGAGAGGGCGTGGTATGGTGGGCATGGGGTGGAGACAATGCCACCGAGTAGGGGGATGCCATTCACCTCGCTTGATGAGAGAGGCGGAACTCCCGTCGGAACGCTTCCAGGTGGGCATCGCTTCCAGAGAGGATGAGCGTATCGCCCTTTAAGAGCCTCGTCCCGGGGGAGATATCGACTATTGCCAGTTCGTTCCGTTCCACGGCCAACACAGTGCAGCCTGTGCGGGAGCGGATCCTCGACTCGCCAACTTTGCGTCCAGCCTATTGGACTCCGGAGGATGAACGGTAGGCTCAGGGGAGCAGCGATGCTATGGTGGGTGTGGAGGTGGACACGGTGAGACGATCCCAGTGGTGTTGCGTGAGCGTTCTCGCTCTTCTGTTCATGATCGGACTCGGGACATTGGCTGAGGACTGCACGATCACCGTGCAGCCGGGTGAGTCCATTCAAGCTGCGATCGATGCAGCGTGCGAGGGTGCTGTGATCTGCCTCGCGAAAGGGGAGTGGGAGGAACACCTAACCATCGAGAAGTCCCTCACCTTGCAGGGCATGGACGCGGAAAGAACGGTGATCAAGGGGCTGGAGGCTGGCCTGCCGGTGATCCATATCTGGAGCAAGGAACACATCGGGGTGACGATCGCAGGGGTCACCGTGACGGGAGGCCTGGGGCTGCTGCACGGCCATGGTCTTCAGGTCGCAGGCTCAGCCAATGTAACGATTGGGGCCTCGACCTTCGCGGGGAACTATGTATATGGTATTCAAGTCCGGGATTCAGCCCAGGCCACGATCTCGTACTCGACCTTCGAGGGGAATGAATTGGGTGGCATCGACATTGGGAATTCAGCCCAGGCCGCGCTCTACGACTCCACTGTTGCAGGGAATACGAGGTATGGCATCGCCATTGCGGACGCCTCCCAAGCGGTGATCTCCGACTCCGCCGTCACAGGCAATGCGATGGGCATCTTCATCTGTGACTCAGCCCAGGCCACGATCACCGACTCGACCATCGAGGGTAATGAGCAAGATGGCATCTTCATCGGCGACTCAGCCTGGGCTACGATCACCGACTCGATAATCTTGGCGAATGCATGGGAGGGCATCTTCGTCCGGGACTCAGCCGAAGCGACAATCGAGGGGAACGTGATCCGGGACAACGTGGGCTACGGCGTCGCCCTCGGGATGCACCTGTGTTTCGATACAGACCGCGTTTTCACCGGCTACGTCGCTGGAAAAGGGAACACAGTTGGAGGGAACAGACGTGGCAACTACTGTCCTGAAGGGTTGGCCTTCCTGTTCACCGAGGAGGGCGGTGAATTCGACCGGCGGGAGTGATCTCGTGCGACTGTGCGCACCCTAAGCCCCTGTGGTGACTCCCGACGTGATTGGCCCAACTCAGATGGCCTACACACACTTGGAGCCCTCAACGCTGTATTGTAGGCTCGAGCGCGACCGGTTGCCCGAACCTCCAATAGAGTAGGCAACGTGGTCCTCAGGGTAGCCGGTCGCTCCCACCCCGCGATAGGTTCCAAAGGGCTGGCGTGGTATGGTGCGGGCTCACCGAGGCCGAGCAAGCGGCCATGCTGGACCGTGTCCGGCAGAAACCTTCCCGCTGCATCGCGATCTTGGTGTTCAACGACCGTTTCGGCAAGCGGCCACTGCTCATCCAGCTTCCCCTGTTCCTTGAGCTTGTATGTCCAGCCTGTTGGACATCCGTGTGAGGCCGGGTGGCGTTTGTCGTGCGACGGTCTTGGGGTCCAGGACAAGGGCACACCCAGATCCATGCTCGAGAGGAAGTTCCTGTCTACCCCTCCTCGGAGAAGGCGAACCCTTCGGCGAAGAGTTCCAGGCACGCAACGACGATATCAGGATCGTAGAGGGTGCTGCGGTACGTTTGGATTTCCTCGAGGGCCTTGTCGATTCCCAGGGCCGGTCGGTACGGACGGTGTGAGGCCATCGCCTCCACCACATCGGCGACGGCGAGGATCTTTGCCTCAAGGAGGATCCTGTCACCCGGGAGTCCTTGCGGGTACCCTGAACCATCGAGACGCTCGTGGTGCTGGACTTGCGTTGTACAGCAAGTAGTCACAACGAAGTCACACGGCGACTGTCGTGGTCTGGATTAGAGGCCTGTGAGCTGCTGAAGAGGGTTGTTCCTACGGGGTAGCCCCGGTGGGGTGGATGGCGATGTAGCGAGGGGGAAGCTTGATCCCGAGTGTCTGGAACAGCGCTGTGAGCTCTTCCGTGGGCCGG
>PUMK01000081.1 GCA_003551325.1 Candidatus Acetothermia bacterium
ACATGCGCTCGTCTTCCTTGTCTGCGTAGATCTGACCCGCAACGGTGAACCTGCGCTGGGCTGCGCCCTCCAGCGTAGCATGGACATCGCCCCCCTGGGAGAAGAACTGATGGAGGCGGACGCCAAACGTCTCCCGTTCTCGGTCACCTCCGGAAGAGCTGGATCGGAGCACCGCGCGAAGCGCCTTGTCGCACATCCCGGTATCGCTGCCGGTCTCCTGCGCCAGCGCTCTGATCGCCTCCTGTACGGTGAACGGCTTTGCCTTGCGGAGAACCGAGCCCTCGACCTGAACACCAAAGCGATCCTCCACCCACGCAGCAACGACGTCCCGGTCCCCGTCACTCGCCTGGTCGGCGTGATTCCGCACACTGCGGCGGAGCTTCTCCGCGCCAGGGGCTTCCGGGTAAGCGCGACGCACTTCCTCCTCGATGACGTTTTCCGGTGGCACATCGGCCCCGAAGAGACGACTGGCCACTTCGGCAACCGCTTCTCGCCGGGATACCGCGCCACCTTCTGTCACCATGGTCGCGCTTGTCCCTATGCATAGTAGGTCGGCGTTTCCGCAACGCTCACGCAGGCGCCTCACGAGCAACGCCACATCGGCCCCACGCCGTCCGCGGTGCGTATGCAGTTCATCCAATACCAAGAACCCAAGCCGCGAGAACGCCCGGTCGGTGAAGTGCTGCTCGCCAGGACGCGACAACATAAGCTCGAGCATGACGTAGTTCGTGAGAAGGATATGGGGCGGGTTCTGCCGGATTTCCTCCTTCATCTCGAAACTCTCCTGCCCCGTATACCGCGCATAGCGGACAGGGAAACCCGGACCGAAGCGCTCCTCGAAGCCCTGAAGGGTCGCCAACTGCGAGTTGACCAGCGCGTTCGTCGGGTAGACGAGGATTGCCCGCGGTGTGTCGTGCTCCGGTGCGTTCTTGAGGACATGATCGAAGATCGGAATCCAGTATGTCAGACTCTTGCCGGAACCAGTGCCGCTTGTGACCACGAAAGGTTGGCCATCTAGGGCCCGAAGGACAGCTTCGTGCTGGTGTCTGTAGAGTTGGATCGTACTTGACTCGGGCGGCCGATGGTCGGTGAAGATCTGTCCGCACATCGGGTGGAGGCTGCCTTGGGCCACCAGATCGGCCACCGTAGGACCCATGGCGTATTTCGGACTGAGTTCCACCAGCGACTCAGGCCAAAGGCGCGCGTCCTCCAGGACCTCAGACCTGACGAAAGCTTCCAATCGCTCGTCAGCGATGTTCAGGAAACTCTGGACATACTGGCTGTAGGAACCGACAATGCTGTCTCGAAGGGCAAACACATCCATCCAGCGTTCAACTCCCCCTAGCGATTGCTACCGTGCCTCGCAGCAGCCTCACACACTGCGGACTGGTGCCCATGCTCCGTAACCCTACGATCACCTCGACCACCGTGCCTAGCGTAGCAGAGGTTCCCGCATGCCGACAAGACCGGTGAGCAGCATGTACTCTGGCTGAACACAGCGGGGAGCTTCTCCGTTTGCCCAGCATCGGACGAAGCTGCTACAGTGAACCACTCTGGAACCGGCAGGCCTGCATACTGGGAGCATCCAGTGAAGTTCTATGTTGCTGTTACGGACGATCATTGGTTCCGTTTCCTCGCGGAGCGTCAACCCGACGAGGTGACCTTCTGGCGCCCTAAGGGAACCACGGCAGTCCGTGCGATCTCGGCGGGAGAGCCCTTCCTGTTCAAACTCCACAGCCCGAACAACTACATCGTTGGCGGCGGCTTCTTCGTGCGTCACTCTCTGCTCCCGCTCTCGCTTGCGTGGGAAGTGTTCAAGGAGAAGAACGGCGCCGGGAGCTTGGTCGAAGTGCGAACCCTGGTGAACAGGCGTCGTGGCGATGTGACGACGGATCCGATCATCGGATGCACGATCCTTACCGAGCCCTTCTTCTTCCTCGAGGACGCCTGGATTCCGGCACCTCAAGACTGGAAACCCAACATCGTGGTCGGCAAGACTTACGGCACTGACAGCGACGTGGGCCGGAGGATCTGGGAGCAGGTTCTCGGGCGACTCTCAGGGCAGCTGGTTGGCGTTCGCGATAGCCAAAGGCAAACAGAAGAGCGGTTCGGCGCCCCGTTTCTTGCACGGCCACGCCTTGGGCAAGGCGGATTCCGGATCTCGGTCACAGAGGCGTACACGCGTCGCTGTGCCTTGACGGGTGAGCGGACATTGCCAGTCCTCCAGGCAGCTCACATCAAGCCCTTCGCCGAAAGCGGACCACACGAAGTGCGGAACGGGCTCCTGCTCCGATCGGATCTCCACATCTTGTTTGACAGGGGTTACATCACGGTGGATGAGGATCTCCGTCTCGTCACAAGCAAGTCGATTCGTGAGGAGTTCGAGAACGGGCGCGAATACATCGCGATGAACGGCAGACCTCTGGTCTCGGTGCCGAGCAGCCCACATGACCGGCCTGGTAGGGATTTCCTCTCCTACCACAACGATAAGGTCTTCCGCGGTAACTAGATCGCAAGACGGTCCCCGCGGTCGATGCCCTTTCGACTTCAACAACGAAGCGGTGGGGGACGCTGGGTGACTGGATGGCGCCGGGTTCGTGAAGTGGTGCTGTCCTCGCTATCTGGGCTCACCCAGAGGCTCGTCTGAACCGTCAGGACGACACGCGGACGTCGACACTCGCCCATGCTGAACCAACCGTTCGAGACACGCTATTGCACCTGCCAGGCTTCTCGCCCTTGATGCAGCCTCTTCCGGGCGCCAGCTGTGCCGTGCGAACTCCGCGAGCCTTGACGAATACGCCGCGCCTTCTTTCCTCCCGCTCTGAGGACGTGGAACCATATCCATTCGGATGGCCCGGCAACGCGATCTCCTCGCCAGGTTCAGAACTTCTGACTTGGGATCAGCTAGCATCTCTGGGTTATGGGGAATCATGGACGATCGAACCCTGAGGAACCTCGACATTTCCTGGTGATCTGCTAGAAGCCACGCTTCCACTTCTCGTACGGCCACCCGGAAGCACAGAAGACGAGCACGGTTTGGGAGCCAAGAATCGACGAGAAGCGGCGCACAGGGTCCTTCGGAGTTCAAGTCGACGAGGACGAGCCAGGGAGACCGCTGGGCCGCGGTGTTCCAGGCTGCAATTCGCTTGTGAAGGTAACCCTTCCCCTTCCCACCGTAGGCGGGGCCGGGCTCACCTCCCACATACCTGATCAGTCGTTCCGCAACGGCACGGTCTGGTGTTCCCTCAACCGCGATTGACACTTGGATCATCGGTCCGCGAACAA
>PUMK01000034.1 GCA_003551325.1 Candidatus Acetothermia bacterium
AAACGTGTCGGTGTGGGACGGCGTGAGCAAGGTTACGCGCCCGGACGACATCGAAATCGTGCCGCTCCCGTTCACGACGGACGAGGACGGCACGATTCGTTACACGGGAGGTATCGGCTGGGACTATGTCGACGGGCAGTTTGTGAACAACCTGCCTGAGCCTGACGACGAATGAGTCAGACGTGGGCTGACCTTGCTACCGCTTGGCATGCGGTCGGTCTGACATGGGCAGGCATCTTTGACACGCCCCCCGCATGGCAACCCGAACCGTCCATCCGCATCAACGGCGTTGACTTCACCGGCGACACCGTCGGCACCGTCACGATCAGGCGCGGACGAGACTCCGTGTATGTCGAACCGTCTGCCTCTTACGCTTCCGTCAACCTTCGCGCCCTTAACGTCGCACCGCAGTTGCAGATAGGCGACCGGCTCATCATCCGACTCAACAGCGTCATCGGCCCACCCGTCACCCTCTTTTCCGGGCGCATCTCGGACGTTGAAACTCAGGTTGTTCAGGCGCGCACCACTATTGGCGAGTTCCGTTTGACGGCGGTCGGCCCGCTCGCAGGAGCAAACCGAAGGCAGGTGTTAGCCGCAGGCCGTCCTGTCGAGAAGGACGGCCAGCGTGCTCTTGCCGCCCTGTTCGACGCGCTTGCGCAAACATGGGAGGGGGTGCCAATCGACGTAACGTGGGACGACTTTGAGGGAACGTGGGAACAAAGCGTCGGCCCAATCAGCGTAGACAAGTTTGACGAAGGCGTGTTCGACGTGTCCGCTTTGCCTGCACAGGACGGCGGCTATTCGGCGTTGCAGCTGGCGCAGCAGGCCGCGTTTTCAGGAAACGGCGTGCTGTACGAAACTCGTGAGGGGCGTATCGCCTATGCCGACGCGGAACGGCGAGCTGCCACGCTTGTAGAGGGCGATTTCGCAAACGTTCCCGCTGCCGTCATTTCCCTTGACGGGATGCGGGCTTCTTCGTCGCTGTCGGAGTTGGCGAACCGTGTGTTTGTGGATTGGGCTGGCGGTGTCGTCACAGCCGAGGCGCTCGATTCGCAGTTGGAGTACGGGCTGTTTGTCCGCAGGCTACAGACTATTTTGGAGAATGAGCAGGACGCGCAACGGTTCGCAGACGAAAAGGTAGACAACTTTGCTTTTCCGGTGTTTAAGGCCGACCAGTTTCGGCTTCTGCTTAACAACCTTGAAGGCCCTCTGTTGGATCGGCTTATTCGTGTAGAGCCAAATGACGGTGTGGACTTTACGGGCCTGCCGAACGTGCTGGGGTTCAACAGGTTGCAGGCGTTTGTTGAGGGCGTTGACTGGCTTATTGAGCAGTACCGGGTCGAACTGGGTCTGTTTGCGTCTGACGAGCGGCTGTCGGTTGGTGGTGTTTGGTGGGGTCGTGTGACGGACACGCTAGAATGGGGCGATGTTGATGCTGCTCTCGAATGGCAGGATGTCGGAAGGACTCTGTAATGGCTGATACTGGCGCTCCGTTCAACCTTCCTTATCCTGAGCCGTCGGGACTGGTTCGTGATGCTCCGCAGGCGTTTCAGGATTTGGCGGAGCGTGTTGAGGAGTTTCTTCTTTACACGGAGTCTCGGACGGTGACTGCGTCTGCGACGTTGGCGCTGGCGGATACGAACCGGGTGGTTACGGTGAATGCGGCGGGGGCGACGACGTTGACGGTTCCGGCGAATGCATCGGTGGCGTTTCCGGTTGGTGCGCTGGTTGGTGTGTTCAATCTTGGTGCGGGGACGGTGACGGTTGCGGGTGCTGGTGGGGTGACGGTTCGTAACGCGGGGACTGTTGGGCAGTTTGCTGAGGTGTCGCTGCGGAAGCGCGGGACGGATGAGGGGGTGATGGTGTGAGCGGCGCTGTCCTGCGTCGTCGCGCCATTTCGTTTCGGCCCATTTCGGCTACTGGCGGGACGATTTCCGAAGCGACGATAGACGGGACGCTTTTTCGTTTTCACGCTTTTACGAGCGTCGGTTCGCACACGTTCGACGTTCTGTCTGTTGGTGAAGACCCGAACATTGACGTGCTTGTCGTTGCGGGTGGTGCGGGGGGCATGACTTCCGACAATCGTCCCGGCACTGGCGGTGGCGGTGGCGCGGGCGGCGTCGTTCTGCGTGAGGAGCGGACGGTAACGGCAGGCCCGATTTCGTTGACTGTCGGCGGAGGCGGGCCGGAGAAGTTCACGAACTTTCGCACTTCGGGCGAGTCCGGTGAGGACAGCACGTTTGACGACCTTGTCGCTATAGGCGGTGGCGGTGGTGCCGGTGGCGGTGGGGACACTCAGCCGGGTCGTCCGGGAGGCTCTGGTGGTGGTGCCGACCGTTCTGCCGACGAACCTGCCCGTAACGGTGGCGCAGGTTTGCAGCCGGGTTCCGCGTCGGGCGGGTTCGGTAATGCTGGCGGGAACGCGCCGGGGTCCGGCGCTCTTGGTGCCGGATCGGGTGGTGGTGCTGGCGCTGCGGGCGCGTTCAACACTTTGGCAGGTGTTGGCGTGGACGTGTCGTCGCTTTTCACGACCGCTTTCGGGGATAACGGTTTCTTTGCGAGCGGAGGCGCGTCACCGAACGCGAATCATTCCCGTGCGAACGGCGGTGGCGGGACACGCCAACTGAAGACGATTGCGAACACGGGCGGTGGCGCGTCTTGCCGGACGACCGCTCAGGCGGGTGGCGGTCCGGGAGCTTCCGGGATTGTCCTTGTCCGTTACGTTCTGAGGCCAGCCTGATGAACCTTCACGCGACGTTCAACACTTCGTCTCGCACTTGGTCGTTCGAGCATGACGATGCTCCCGATTGGGTTGAGGTTCGCATCGGTTTTGCGGAAGACGGCATTCCGGTCGACCTGCGGGATTGGACTTTCGGTTTTGTTGCGACGGTTGACGGTGAGCAGGTTGCTTCTGCGGAACATCCGAAGGGCGGCATCCGTTACGTTTCGTCGGACGAGCCGTTCATCACTTACGATGCGTTCTTCCAGCCTGCCGACACGCCTGTTGATGTGACGTTCACTGTTTCTAAGGCGTCGGGCGTGTACGAGGACAGCGTTTCGTTTGTTGTTCCTCGCGCTCCGCAGCCGTTCCCGTCGTGGTCTTGGAACGGTGAAACATGGGTTGCTCCTGTTCCGCTTCCTGAAGGTCCGGGCGATTGGATGTGGGACGAGGAAAATCAGGTTTGGTTTGACGCGGCAGAGGAAGACTGATGGACCCGCTGCTGATGGTCGGAGCATGGGCCGGGGCGATACTTGCTTTGGTCGCGTTGGG
>PUMK01000053.1 GCA_003551325.1 Candidatus Acetothermia bacterium
CCCCGGGGCTTTCGCCCAGCGGTTTTCAAGACCGCCGCCTTCGGCCGCTCGGCCATCCCTCCGGTTCGCTGCCCCTGAAGGTTAGCCCCAGATCGTATGAACACAAGAGGAGGCAGCAACCGATAGGGGTTCTCAACCCCTAACGCTTCCGGTAGCGGGACATCGTCTGCGGACCGCGGACGAAACCCACCTCGGACAAGATGTCAGCCGCCTCCGTTTCCCGGACAGGGCGACCGTCAAACGTCCGCACCACCACGCGCTCCCGCCCATGGCCGAGCAGTTCGGGAAGAAGCCGAAGTCCGCTTCTCAGTGCTTGTGCGTCATCCGTAAGCGGGCGGACGTGCGCCCCGTGCGCACGCAGTGCGAGTACGGGCTGCCCGCACTCCAGCACAAAGTATCCGCCACAACCCATGACCGAACGCGCCTCCAACGGCGCAAGCCCAGGCACCGGCAGCAGGCCACCCCAAACCGAAGCAGGATCAAGCGCGCTGATCAGAGAAAACGACTGGGGCGTCGCCCCACGCAGCACATGCACTGTCTCCGGTGTGGCGAACTGCACACCGGCAAGTCCCTGGACCAACACCCCACGGGCAAGCTGTCCTCGCCATTCCCGGCGCTCCAGGAGCTCCTTCAACACCCGCCACGGAAGACCCACCCCATCATGGTTGAGCACGTCGCGCGACACCACCCCATAGCGCCGAAGAAGCACATCGGCAAGCGCTTCGCGATCCCCCGGTGCTTCGTCTCGGGGTTCTTCAAGGAGCGCCCACCGACCCGACTGTCCTGCCCACTGGCTGTTGCGCAGTCCCCGAGGAGGGGGGCCTTCGGACAACGGGTTCAGCCCATCACATGTGACCTTCCCCTCCCTGGCCAACGTCCACAACTCCTGTGCACAGCGGTCCGAGGAGACGCCCAGCGCTCGGGCAAGCTCAATCACGAAACTTGGACCCCGGTTGCGGAGCGCTTCAAGCACGGCGGACGCCCTACCGACCCCAACACCCTCGGGCATCGTGTAGGCCCCGGCGAACACCGGGTACACCTCACGATCGACGAACATAACCTCAAGCGACCGGCGCGGCCCAGGTCGTCCGATCCAGAGGAACAGACCACTTCGAAGCAGGTCATCCACCCACGAAGCACGGTATCCCTCAACACGCGGAGGCAGAACATCCCGATCCCATATCGACCAGGGGAGCGTCACGCCCTGGAGCAGCTGCAGCACTTCCGCAAGGCCTTCAGGTCCCGCCTGTCGATTCCCGGGACCGTAGTGTTGGAGCTGGAGTAACGTCTGCTGAAGCTCCCTCGGACTGCGTGCACGACCTCCGAAGTGAGACTCCCTGCGTAGCCGCTCCAGGTGGTCCCTCCGCGTCCAGGCACGTTGCCCCTTCCAGCGCACGCGTACAAACGGGGCACGATCCAACGCGCCGTCGGGAACTCCAAACGGGTAACGCTGCTTGAGCTCTTCCTCAACCACAAGGACCCGCGCACCGACATAGCGCTCCACCACTGCGATCTGTGCCGGAAGCTCGCCAGCCATCGCCTCACGGTACAGCGGAGCATCCTCGCCCGTGATGTAGCGTTGCCTAGGCCCCGTCGAGAAGTGCAGCGTACGCAACCTACCCTCGTTCAACAACGCGCCCACGTGTTGAAGCGCCTCCGCTGAACACAACGGGGCAAGCTCGTCGTGGGGCACATCCCCGAGCCTGCGCACAAGCTCCACGAGCTCTGCGCCCGTGCGCCCTCTCAGAGCGAACCGCGCCTCCACATCGGCAAGCGCTTCCTCCTTCACAAGCTCGCTCAGATCCCGGTCGACCAGCAGCTCCGTAGGCGGAGGCGTGGTGGGCAACGCCTTCGGCGTGTCCCATTCATACATGAAGGCCGCTTCGAACGCGAACACCAAACTCGCCGCAAAGGGTGAGGGCGCAGCAAGGTGCTCAACGACCGTCTTGGTCGTCCCTCGCGAGAGCCTCCGAAAGTACGCGCTCAGGGCCCCCATGGGAAGCACATCCTCAAGGAGTTCACGGTAGGCCTCAAGAACCACAGGATGAGCCTCCACTGCGTGCAAGCTCTCCAGGAGGTCTCGCGACGCAAGGCGCTTGAGCCACAGTGGCATGCGGCAACCGGGGCGTCGCGCGGGGAACATCAGGGCCCTGCCGGCTGCGTCCCGAAACAGGAGGCCGAGCAACGGTGATCCGGCGGCCTCCTCAATGACAAGCCGCGCCAACTGCTCAGAGCGAATCCCCGCCAGCGCGTTCACCACGTCGGAGGCCGAACAGACGGTGAGCTTGAACAACACCCCTTCATCGCCATGCACACAGTCCGGCCTTCCCCCCGTGACACGACGAAGGGCCGACAACAGCGCCAGTTTGAGTCCCAGGTGAAATCTGCTCCCGAAGGGGGTCATGATCGCCATGCGATGGCCCCCTAGACCGTCAGGCGATACCTCCAACACGGTGCGGCGATCGGTTGGCACACAACCTCGGTTGGCCTGCTCGCGCACAAAGCCAATCAGGTTCTCGGCTGCTTCCGAACTCAGTGTGCACCATCGCGTGAGGTCGCACGCCAACGAGGCATCATCGACGCGTTCCTCGATCCTCCGTGCAAGCCGGCCTACCTTGCGCCCCAGATGCACATCGCGGCCCGGTGCCTCCCCACGCCAGAAGGGGAGCTTCGCTGGCCCCGAGCCCGGCTCCACGATGACGCGGTCATGGTTCATCGCTGCGATCCGCCAGCGATCCGTACCGAGCACGACAAGCTCACCCACACGGGCTTCGAACACGAACTCCTCATCCAGTTCGCCGACCCGATTGCCATCCTTCGTGAAGACTCCATACTGGCCTCGGTCAGCGATCGCTCCGCCCCCAAGCAACGCAGCCAGCCGCGTGCCAGGTAAGGGATCGAGCACGCCTCGTTGGCGATCCCAAGAGATCCTGGGACGGGCTTCATTGAGCCCGGGCAGACGGCCGGAGAGCAACTCCAGGACACGTTCAAGCGTCTGCGCGTTGAGGTCTCGATACGGATGGGCACAACGCAGCATCCGCAGCACATCTCTAACCGCCACGGGGCCATCAGCAACGATCGCCGCAATCTGCTGGGCAAGCAGGTCCAACGCCCCCTTGGGGATGCGAACAGGGGCAATCGACGCGTGAGCCATCGCCTCCGCTGTGGCTGCGAGTTCGAGAAGATCCGCACGTGTTTTGGCAAGCAGCCGCCCCCGAGAAGTGGCGTGCAGCGTGTGGCCGGCGCGTCCCACACGCTGGATCCCTCGAGC
>PUMK01000177.1 GCA_003551325.1 Candidatus Acetothermia bacterium
CGGGTCGCTGAGCCAATCCTGGAGGTACAGGGCACGGAAGTGGCGTAGGCGGCCCACGGCGCCCTCTACGATCAGCCGTTTCGCCAGGCGGACGGCGGGGAGGAAGCGGTAGTTGAAGCAGACCATGTGCGGTACGCCCGCCGTCTCCACCGCGCGCACCATCGCGCGTGCTTCGGAGAGGTTGCGCGCCAGGGGTTTCTCGCAGAACACCGCTTTGCCGGCCTGGGCTGCTTCGATCGCTAACGAGCTGTGGAGGTCGTTGGAGGCGCAGATGTCGACGAGGTCGACGTCGGGATCTTGGGTCACTGCGTGCCAGTCTGTGGTGGTCTTCTGGAAACCGAACCGCTGGGCGAACGCTGTCAGGGCCGATGCATCACGGCCGCACACCACCTTGAGTTCGGGGACACGGGGAGCTCCGAAGAACGCTTGTGCTTGCCGATACGCGTTCGCATGTGCGCGCCCCATGAACGCCTGGCCGACGAGCCCTACGTTGAGCGATGTGCTCTTCTGCATGCTACCTCCCCTGGCGCGTTCTGCGGATCAGGAGAATCTGTGACTCCTGCTCTGCACGGGTGTTCACACGAGGGCGGCATCGAGATCGATGCACGGCCCCCCTCTCAGTGCCTTGGAGACGGGGCAGGCGGTCTTTGCGTCCTCTGCGATCTCTTCGAACGCTTCCCCATCGATCCCTGGTGCTTTCACCCGCGTTTCCAGGTGCATCGTTGTGATCGTGAAGCCTCCGCCTTCTTCCGCAGTGAGCGTGCACGTTGCCTTGGTAGTGATGCGCTCAGGTGGATAACCGTTGCTGTCCAGACGGTTGGCCAAGGCCATGCTGAAGCAGGCCGCGTGCGCCGCAGCGATGAGTTCCTCGGGGTCCGTACCGGGTTCACCCTCGAATCTTGTCCTGAAACCGTATGCGGCGCTCTTGAGCACGCCGCTACCGCTGGTGATGCGGCCCTTTCCCTGCCGCAGGTTGCCTTCCCACACTGCCTCTGCACGACGCGCGATTGTGGACATGGTGTTGCTCCTTTCGGGTTGTGCGAACGCACAACGATGTGTACTTACCTCTGCGCAGTCTAGCACAGGCGCGCTTGGGATGACCAACCGCGCTGTGCCTGGGGCGAGGTAGCGGAAGGTGAAGCCGTCCGCCCGATCGCTCTCCGGAGGAGTGGGGGGAAGCGGTCTGTGCAGGGGCCTTCCGCGAGGGGTTGGGCGAGCGCAAGATGCGCAACCGTTGTTGTGCTGGAAGACGTGCCGGTTCCTTCTAGGGTTTAGCAGCGAGCTGCACTTGCCAGCTCGTCCTCGGCAGCGGCGCTGGCCTTGTCTTCGGCCTTGCGCTTGGTCTCTTCGTCGAGTACCGGCGCTTCCACATCGGTGGTGGGGGCTTCCTCCTCGGGAGGAGCTTCGACGTCAGTGGTGGGCAGAGGCTCTGCGGCGCTGTCGACGAAGTACATGCCGAACCCCGTTATGCGTTGCTGCTCTACGCTGGGTAGCCCCACGCTGAACGGCTTTGGCACTCCCGGCAGCCATGGATCGTCGAGAAACCTTACAACGAACCGTTCCTGAGCGAGCGGTTCCTGGTCTGTGCCGAAGATGGCCAGCTCGAATTCGACCCACTCAAGCCAAGTTTCGTTGCCCACGTTCCTGATTTGGCCGCTGGCTACAACGGGCCCTGAGCTTGGTGTGCTAATCTGGTTGGGGTTGTCGGTGAGGTCCTCCACCCGGAAACCACGCACGGCCAACGATGCCTCGGCTTCTCTGTGTGGGTGTCGCGCGGAGGTTGCGGGTTCATGCGGTATAACGATGAACGCCTCCGTCGTTGAGGGATGCGTATGGTCAAGGTCGACATGGCGTGGTTCACCCGGTGGCACGATGTCCTGAGTCTGTGCCTCAACCTGTGCGCTGTCGGAGAGTGGATCGTCCGGCAACGATGCGTTCTCCCGGGGGCTGAGGTGTGTATAGGCCAGAAAACCGAGCAGGAGAGCACCCAACACAACCAGGATGAGCAGCTCTTCCTCGGCTCTTGTCATCGCACGTACCTCCATGAGCACGATAGCACACCCGCATCCCTGAGACCACACGTAGGTCCGGTTGCAGGTGTCCCAACGTGTGCCGGTTCAGCACATGTCGGGCTCAGGAGTCTTCTGAGCCGTGAGACAGGACGTCTGACAGCCCTGGTATGTGCTCGGCACCCGACAAGACCTGCAGACCGGCGTTCTCAAGGTCGCACTCCCAGGGCTGGCGCGATCCACCCAGGAACTCGGCCAAGAACGCTTCGGTGAGGGCGAAGAACGACAGGCGATTCTCCGGTCGGACGAAGCCGTGCCCCTCGTCGGGGTAGAGGATGTACGTCACCGGTATCCCACGCTCTTCCATGGCTTCGACGATCTGATCGGACTCCCCCTTCTTCACCCGCGGATCGTTGGCGCCCTGACCGATGAGCAGTGGGCGTTGGATCTTGTCCACATGGGTCAGCGGCGAGCGCTCACGGAGGAACGCCTTGTCGTGCTCGCTCTCAGGATCACCCACCCGGCGCGTGAGCAGGGGGCGCATCGGTGCCCAATAGGGGGGAATGTTGTTGAGCAGCGTGATCAGGTTGGAGGGTCCCACAATGTCCACACCGCAGGCGAACAACTCCGGCGTAAAGGTGAGGCCGACGAGCGTGGCGTACCCACCGTAGCTTCCTCCCATGATGGCCACACGCTCCCGATCAGCGATCTTCTCGCCGACAGCCCAATCCACCGCATCCACGAGGTCGTCGTGCATCGCCCCGGCCCACTCGCGGTCTCCGGCGTTCACGAAGCGCTTCCCGAACCCGGTGGACCCGCGGAAGTTGACGCTGAGCACGGCATAACCCCGGTCGGCCAGCCACTGGTGGTAGGCATCAAACCCCCAATGGTCGCGGCCCCATGGACCCCCGTGGACAAGAAGCACCATGGGAAGAGGACGCTCCGGCCTGCCTCGCCCGGAAGGATCGGTGCCCCGTGGGAGCGTGAGGTAGCTCACGAGGTCGAACCCGTCCCTCGATCGGACCACCGTCGGGTGCATGGAAGCGAGTTCGATCCCATCCAGATCCTGGCGGCTGGAGAAGAGGAAACGAACGTTCCCTTGGGTACGCTCGTACATGTGGTACTGCGTGGGGCTATGATCGCTGTCGTAGGCGACGATCCACCGGTCATCGGCCGTTGTACGGCTCACGACCGAGAGCTCTCCGTTGGCAGCCTCCTCGAGACGCTGAAGATCGTCCGTCAACGCCGAATCCAAGA
>PUMK01000065.1 GCA_003551325.1 Candidatus Acetothermia bacterium
GACCACGGGGCTTAGGGCGCGTCCCACGGCCTCCATGGATCCCGTCTCGTACAGGATGGCGGCGATCGCCACGCCAGCCATCACCGCCGGAACACCGTCAGCCAGGTAGTGCCGCGCTCGCGCCCACACCTTCTTTCCCATCACGTCGACCCTGGGAAGGAGCAGTTCCGGAATCTCAAGGAGCGTCGCGCTTCGGCTTCCGGGAAGGAGCTTGTTGGCAAGCGCTCCTGCGCCCAGCATCGCCAGGAGCGAGACCGCAGCCACGCCCACGAGCGCGCCCACGGAACGCTCGGCAAGAAGCGACACGAACGCGCCCGTCTGGGAGATGCAGGGGACCGAGATGCAGATCATCGCACACACGGTCAGCCGCTGCTTCCGAGAGGGCAGGGCCCGCGTCGCCAGCAGCGCGGGAATGCCGCAGCCGTATCCCAGGAACAACGGCATGACCGCTGTTCCCGAGAGGCCCAGGCGTCGCAGCAGCCCGTCGAGCAGAGCACCCAACCGGGCCATATACCCACTGTCCTCGAGGGCGCTCAGCACGGCATAGAACGAGATCACATAGGGAAGAACGAGCGTGAACGGCCACTCGAGGCCCTTGGTGAGAACCCCGTATTCCCCCACGATCACCTCGCGGACAACCCCAGGGCCGGCGACGAGATCCACGAGTCCAACAATCTGGGGGATGACGAGGTCACGAACAAAGGGGAGGAGAATCCATCGCCTGAGCCCCATCCCCACACCGATCACCACACCAAAGGCCGTGGCCAGCGCGAGCACCGCGATGGGGAGACCGGGCAAGGGCGCGACGAGGGCGTCGCCCACGCGATCCCGCCATGTAGAACCCGCAAGGCCTGCATTCCCCCGGGCGCCGGCGGTGAGACGTTCGGCCTCGGCCCACGAGACCTCACGACGGGCAAGCGGCGGGCTGGAGTCGACCTCAAGGCTCTTGCGGAGCGTAGTGCGGAGTTCATCCAGCCCCAGTCCGCTGATGGCCGTGGTGGACACCATGGGCACACCCAGCGCACCCCCGAGGTACCCAAGATCAACGGACAGCGCCCGCTCCCGGGCAAGGTCGACCCGGTTCACGCAGACAACCACCGGCAGCCCAAGGTCAAGTACCTGAAGGAGCAGGTACAGGCTGCTCTCGAGGTTCGTTGCATCCAGCACACAGAGCACGAGGTCGGGCGAAGCTTCCAGCAGGGCGACCGCCACCCGCTCCGCTTCGTTGGTCGCCTCCAAGGTGTAGATCCCCGGCGCATCGATGAGCTGTGCCCGTGACGCTCCCTCACCGCGCAGCCAGCCTTCGGAAAATTCGACAGTGCTCCCCGGGAAGTTGGCCACGCCGACATCCATCCCGGTGAGGCGGTTGAAGATGACGCTCTTGCCCACATTGGGGGGACCGATCATGACCACGCGAGGGGTGGGTGGGGAAGCCTTGCTCACGCCGAAGGGTACTCCAGCTCGGGCGTCACACGGATCCGATGGGCCAACGCGCGGTCGATGGCCACTCGTCGGCCGGCGAGTTCGGCGATCACGGAGCCGCCCATCGCCTCCACGCACGTCACGCGGATGTGCCGACCGGGACGCACACCCAGCGCCTCGAGCAGCGGTTGCCCTCCCTGTGTGGCCGTGATCCTACCGCAATGGCCCGGGCACATCGCGCTCAACGCGATCTCCGGCTCTTCGGTGGGGGCAAGCTTCTCGATCACCACCGTCTGGAGGTTGCGCCTCCCCGCTGCCCGGTCGCAGTGCACCCGCGCGCGCATTCCGTTGCCGGCAAGCGAAAGCTGCCGGTAGAGGAGCTTGAGCGGACCGGCCGCATCCCGCACAACCGCGCGGGCGCCGACCCGCAGGTCGGTGAAGCAGTTCGCGAGCACCGCTGCGCGCGGCCACACGTGAAGCGAAACCCAAACGGCATCGTAGTCGGAGCACGCGATGTTCTCGCCGTGCGCGTGGCGGATGGTGATCGTGCCCTCGAACCCCATCGCCTTCACAACGCGGCGGGCCGCTGCCGCCGCACCCGGATCACGGTCCACCCCCACCACGCTGCAGCCCAGCTGGGCGAGCGTGAGGGCGGTGAAGGGGAAGGGACCGCATCCCACATGAAGCACGCGATCTCCGGGCTTGACCCCGGCCAGCGCGGCCTCGTTCCGTACCATCCGCTCGTAGAAACGCCGTCCGTACCTGCGCGCCAGCTGAGGCCACCGCCCGTTGAGGTGTTCAAGGGCCAGCATTCCTCGCCCCAGAGGCCCCTGCACCCGGAGGCTCGGGTCGGGCGCCCAGCAACCGTTTCCCCGTCGGCGTCTTCTCACGATGAACCTGCCTTCCGCAGCGCCTCCCGGACATCGTCCGCCCGGAAGAGGGCTGAACGGTCGAAGGCACCCTTGTTGTGCCGGGCTTCGGCCACGGGTGTAAGCAGCGCCGGAAGCGCATCGTACATGTGCGCACACCACGCAGCGGGTAGACGGACGATAAGCCTGGCCTCCGGCGCGGCGCGGTCCGCCAAGGCAGCGAGAACCGGCTGCTTGGGGGTGACCTGAAGGGCGAGCACGGCCACATCGAACGGGGGCAACTGAGCGGACGCGTCCCCAAGAAGGATCCTCACCCGGCGTTCCAGGCCACAGCGCGCCACCAGTCGATGGGCCCTCGATACCGCCCGGGGATCGCGGTCGATACCGGTCACCTGCGCGCCCGTCGCCCGGGCAAGGAGAAGCGCCGTGAACGGTGTAGGCCCGCATCCCACGTTCAACACCCGGTCTTCGGCGTCGATCTCGGCAAGCGCCACCTCATCACGGATGACATCCTCGTAGACGGACGCGTAGAGCGCCGCCACCCAGGGAACCACCGCCATCCAGTGTTCCAGCCGGGCCGTCGTGCGCGGGATCACCCCCAGCCTGGTGACCGGTTGAGCGCGCGTCACATCGTCGTGGGCCATCAGCCGGCCGGTTGCCTGGGTCATCGTCCCACCCCCAGGGCGCAAGCACCTGAGCAACCACCCGCAATCCCGAGGAGGGGCGAGATGGTCTGAAGGGTGTCCGCGCGGAGGACGCGGGAGACGATCAGCAGCACCGCCACCACCACAACGATCACACCCCACAGATAGCGGGACGTGCCTCGGCAGCACGATCCTGAGCGCCGCATGTGTTCGGTACGCATCCTCCCCCAGTCACCGTGATTCGATAATCGTTATCGATTTGATTATCGCCGGACGGGGGCCAGGGGTCAACCGCTGGGCGACCCGCTGGACCGCAGGCGCGGAACC
>PUMK01000298.1 GCA_003551325.1 Candidatus Acetothermia bacterium
CCTCCTTCCTCGGCCATTATACAGAAATGGTCACCCATTCAGCTTTGTCGTTCTGTGCGCATCGGCAGCGGTTGTTCCTCCGCCGAACGGACATGGGAATCGCCTTCTACATCAACATCAGGTTCTCAGCAACGAGTGAGCTCGTTCGTTCCATCCTGGCACACCCCCCACAGGGGTCCCAGGGCAGCGGCCGTGCATCTGTCCGCATGGAGCTCTGGGGGTAAGGAAGGCGAGTGGACAAGCGGCATCGGGGAGTATTGCTGCAACCTCTCATCGCTCGCAAGCAGTCACGTGGAGCGCCCGGACGTCGCCGGCGCACGGCCATGGCGAAGTTCCAAGATCGTCCACTCGCCCTAGCCAGCGCCTGAAAGCGCCTTCCATTCAGATGTGTGGAGGCGTAGGAGCTCAGAGGATTCGAACTACTGGGCTACCCGGCATGGGCAGAAACTGGCCGGTTCTCCTTTTGGGTACGGCCACTGTGTTTGGGCAGCTCCTCTAAGCCCTCTTGTCTCCTCGTCACCCCGCTCTCGCACCTCTTGGGAGTAACTTAGCCATAGACTCTCCATTCCATCTGCTCAAGCAGCACAGGCTGCAACAATGCTGGCGCGGTTCAGTTGCAGATTCCACCACTCGGGCGTCGCGATGGGTGGGGGGTGCGCGATCTGCACTGCATGCGCACGGTGCCCGTGAGGGACGTTTCCCCTACACTGTGTTGGGCGTAGCGTTAGGGCGTTGTGTGGTCGGAACGCTAAGGGGGAGATGTGAGATGCCGTCAGAGTGTGTGAGAAGTGATGCCGGTTGCCAATTGCGTCTGAAGTTTGTGTTCTGCTTCGCTTTGGTTCTGACGCTGGGTCAGCCTGCACTGGCCGACGACACGTTTCGCGTACACACAAAGCCGTCCGAGGCTCAGGCGTCGCCTTGCGAGTTCCCCATTAGCCCAACGGCCTATACCTTCAGTCCGGAGGGGGAAGGCCTGTTTGTCGTTGTGGATATGGAAATCCCCTGCGACTGGATGATCACAGGTAACTGTGGGTGGGCTGCCGCCGAGCGGTTGGATGATCACACGGCACGTGTCTCTGTAGATGCGAACACGGGTCCGGCACGCTCCTGCGAGCTGACGATCGCCGGACAGACTTTCACGGCAAGGCAAGATGCAGTGCACGGTCCGCCGACGGTCTTCGCAGAACCGCACGCTGTGCAGATGGGTGAACCCATCACCGTCTGGTTCTCCGGAGCACCGGGCGACGCACGGGACTGGATTGCCTTGTATCGGGAGGACGCGGGCCAGGACAGCACAGCATATCTGGCGCATCACTACCTCGGAGGTGAGCACGAAGGACAGCTAACCTTCACTGCGCCGATGCAACTTGGGGTGTACGAGTTCCGTATGCTGTGCTGTTGGCCGACGGGCCGCTACTCCGCGATAGCCACGAGCAATCCCGTTGTGGTTGGCCTCGTCCGTGGAGATGAAGATGACCCTCCGCTGGTTGCGGAACCCCGCAAGGTTCAGCCTGGGGAGCCGATCACAGTCCACTTCCGACATGCGCCAGGGAACGACCGCGATTGGGTTGCCATCCACCGGGAGGGTGCTCGCAACGAGGACTACGGGCAGTGGCATTACCTGCGGGGAGAGCGTGAGGGGCAGCTGACGTTCATTGCCCCAAGTGAGCCCGGGGAGTACGAGTTTCGGATGTTCTGTTGTTGGGCCACTGGACGGTACCACGACATCGCTAGGAGCAACACCATCGTGGTCACGGAGAGAGTTGACAGCAGGGGGGTCGTTCGGCCAGGTGCCTTTGCGGAGTTGAGCGGCGGGCTGCTGTTGGCTGTCCATCCCGATGCCGGCCTTGACGAGTTCGAGGTTGAGGTCGAGTGGTTTGCGCTGACCGACCCCCCCGGTTTCCCCATCGACGATGACCGTGCGGTCCGGGCCGATCGGTTCGTCCGGATCATGGCTGCGGATGATGCCAATCTCATCAGTGCCGCACACACCGAGGCGGACTTCGTCGTCGGCATCCCTGTGCCCAGTCAGTTCGACCGCTCCCGGCTCATGGCGCTCGTCTACGCCGGTGAGCACTGGATGCCCAGGAGCGGTGTGTTTGACCCGAAGTACGAGGTTTTCATGGTCTCGCTTTCTGGAATAGGAACCCGCGCGCTCCCCACGCGGATGATCTTGATCGAGCACAAGACCCACCAGACACTGGCTCAGGAGGAAATCGTGGACCAGCTCACGGCTGGTCTGGCGACGCATTCGTCGGTGCCCAAGTCATCGTCGAGCCAGAACCCGAGCGAGATCAGGTACCGGGTGTTCTGCTTCGCCTCCGACTGTGACATCGTGCCCGTGGTCGAGCAGGCGTTGGACGATGCTTGGGAGCATTACCGGCACTTGGAGGATCTGGACCACACCGGCCCGAGGCTCAACAGGGCGAGTGCTGTCCCGCTGCATACCCTTCCCCCGTTGGTGCTGATCGCGATCTCCGAATACCTCAAGCTGTGGGGCATCGACATCATGCTGGCCAACTACGTCGCTGGCTGGATCATCGAGTTGGTCACGGGCATCAGGTATTACGAGTACTACGTCTTCGATGCGGGTTCATCATTTCTCGCCCCGATCCAGTTGCCTGTCAACCTGCGCGCGCTGGAGACCGCCAGAGCGATCGACGCGCTCACCGGGGGTCTCTCAAACATCATCAGCGGATGGGGGCAAGCATGTGGGCCCGTTACTAGCGGGTTCTACTTCCCGTTCGCGCTGAACCTCTGCGTTACGTGCGTCGAGTCAGACGATCCCGCGACGACAACCGCTCATGAGCTTCTCCACGCGATCCAATGGCGCTACCAAGGCAACTTCACGCTGCCCAACTATGGGGTCATCGAGGGCACTGCCGCCTTGATGGAGAACATCAACGATCCGGTAGCGGTTTCCAGGCCTCGTCTCCGTGTGGATGTTCCTCTGCTGCCAGCGGATGTGTCCACGCTAGATCCGGGTTCGTGGGCTCTCGGTGCAGGCGATCACTCTCCATATGACAGGGAGTACTTCTACTACGATCTCTTCCGCCGTTCACGCAGTCTAACCTCGTACACGGATCTGGGAAGACTCTTTGCCGAAGGACTGAAGACGGCGGACCTTGATGCGTTCATACAGCGGCACACAGAGTTCGAAGGTCTGCCCGACGCGTACTTCCGCTGGGTGCGGAACGCAGCGTTTGAGGCTAACGACGACTTTCCTCTAGCTCTGGAAGAGACTC
>PUMK01000070.1 GCA_003551325.1 Candidatus Acetothermia bacterium
ACCAGGAATCCCCCCATCAAAGGCAACAGCAACAGCGCGCCCCCCGCATAGTAGACACCGAACAGAAGACCTCCCAGACCCATCGATCCCACGTTCCCCAAGAACGCCCCCGCCGGGTGGCTGTTCACCCACAGGAACCCGATGCACGAGGCAACGCCAAGAACCACAAGCGCAACCAGGTCGGGAGAGGAGGCCACCAACGGTAGGGCTCCCAGGAGGACAAGCACCACACATCCGCTGGCCAGCCCATCCAGCCCATCGCTCATGTTCACGGCGTTCACCACAGCCGGGTAAGCGACGATCACGAGCAGAAAGACCGCCCAGGAGGGCAGCAACTCCGTGGAAAGAGGTACCTGGGAGAACGGAACGAGAAGCTGCGTCTGCGGAAGGAGGAAGGTCAACCCGTACAACCCGCACGCTGCCAGCACCTGTAACGGCAGCATGACCCGAGCGGGGATCCCCTGGGAGCGCCGGCCACGCTGAGAAAGAAGGTCATCGACCAGCCCCATGGATGCACCCGCCCCACAGGCAACGAACACGAATGCTGTCCGTACCGTCAACCTGACGCCAACTGCGGCAGCTAGACCTACGACCAGCACAAGACCAATAAGGGGAACCATTCCGGCCATCGTCGGCGTACCTGCTTTCGCGGCGTGCGTCTGGGGTCCTTCAGGGCGGATGTACTGTCCGGCGCGCGCTTTTCGCGCATACCACGCCGTACCCGCGGCAACAAGGGGAACCTGCAGCAACGCCAGACCCAATGTGATTGGCCAGGAATTGCTCACCCCTGCCACCGCCACTCGCCGGCGGCATCCACGAGCGAACGACGTACCTTGGACGCAACATCCTCCGCCGGATCGGCTGCCACCACCCCAAACAACACGTCCCCAGCCACCAACGCCAGATCGTTCTCCACGGCTCCACGGCGTACGGGGTCGTTCCACTGCGCCGGGCGGCGCGATGGTTCCAGCCGTGGTTCCGCCACGACAACAAGCATACCCTGTGCGGCACGTCGTTCCTCAGTGCGCACCCGGTCAAGCACGATCATCAGCGCGCGGTGTTCTTCGGGACCTATCGGAGCTTCCGGAGCGAAGACCACACGCACAACGAGTGTTCCCTCGGCAGCGCGCGCCTCCAACGTGCGCGGCTCGTCAGGCCTCGGAGAACAGGTAAAGCCCAACCGCTCCAACGCCGCGGTCACAGCCTGCACAAGCTCCCGTGCTCCACGCGGGTAGACAAGGGCCCGGAGCAGATCGTACCGCCGCCGTGCCGCGGTAAGCTCCGCACGTTGCTGATCGAGTTCTACACAGGCTACACGGAGTTCCTCCTCCTGAGCGTCAAGCACCTCCTCACCGGGCAGACTGTATCGGGCCAACCACTCCGGCCCTTCCCGAAGCAGTGTGGCCTCGGAGAGAAGTCCGAGCCCCCCACGCAGCGCCTCGGCTGTGCGACGCGGATCGGCACCCGGGAACGACGGGACAAACACGAGTTTGCCCGCACCGACCGGAAGCGCCCATGCAACCGCATCGCCCACACGATCCCGCGCCAGCACATCGCCAAAGGCCTCCAGCGGGGTACCGAACGTAGAGCCGATGACCGCTTCGTAGCCGTGTTCCCTAAGCTCCTCAAGGTACCCCGAAAGGGGATGCGTGCTGTCGAGGTCCACCATGTCCGTACCCCTGCGTGGAAGGAAGCGTATCCCCTGGGGAAGGGAGAGGTAGTGCCCATCCTTGGTGATGGAGAGATGCGGAAGCAGGCTGTGCGCGTCGACCTTCCGTGCCGCGCCTCCGGGAAGCACAACTTCCACGCCCGGGGAAGGCGCACGGAGACGGATCACCACCACACCACCTACTCGATGCAGCAGCGCTTCGAGCTCTGCGCGACGCGAGGCAAGCAGCCGCTCCATGGCGCGGGAAAGACCCCGGTCACGCCCTTGGTACAAGCGCCACGTGCCGTCGCGCTCTACGTGCGCATACGGACGCCACAAAGCGGAAAGACACTCTGAGTCCAGGAGCACTGCATCGTATCCAGCGAATGAATCCGCATCAGCTAGCCCCTCAACCACCGAGCCCAATCCCCGAATCTCCCACCCCACCGAAAGGATACGCATAGCGCATGCATTGTACGCCGACATTCCCCGGCGGGCCCACCTCGCGTGAAGGCCAACGGCGTTCGAGCGGCGGCTGAAGCCCAAGGGGTTAGCCGTTATGCTCCAGGGTCATGACGTTCACGCATGTGCCGACAAGCTGGGGAACGTTCGTTGCAGGTTGGGAGCGCGGAGGCCTCACCGTACTCCGTTTTCCCGGCACTGTGGCCGAATCCGAACGGACTACGGAGAACGTGGTCAGCGAACAGCTCACACTGCAGCTACAGGACTACCTGGCTGGCCGACGGAGGCGCTTTGAAATCCCGCTAAACCTCAAGGGGACGCCCTTCCAGCGCAAGGTATGGGGAACCCTAACCCGCGTACCGTTCGGTCAGCTCATCACCTACGGCGAACTCGCCTGCCGTGTGGGATCACCGAAAGGGGCCCGTGCTGTGGGGGGCGCCGTAGGATCCAACCCCCTACCGATCATCATCCCCTGTCATCGCGTGGTGACCACCGGAGGAGGACTCGGCGGCTTCGGATCTGGTCTCGACTGGAAGCGCCGCCTGTTGGCCGTTGAGGGCGCCTATCCCGTGGTTGTGTGATCAAACGGGGTCCGGCCTCGATGAACGAGGCCGGACCCCAACGGGCTCTCGACACGGCGGCGGTGGCGTTAGCGCGCCTCCAGCGCCCCGATCGAGGTGCTCCAGAACACGAACCTCACGCGCTCCGTATAGCTGACCGAGGAACCGATACGGAAGTCTAGCGACGGCACAAGCGGCCCTGGGTGCCCTTCAGGGAGACCGACCACCACCGGGTTGAACGGGGGGTTGACCATGAGCTGGCGCAGACGAACCAAGCCAGGAGAGCGATCGGGAACCCCATTCCCGGTCATGTCCAGTCTGAGGTCCATCCAGATCGACGAAGCATCTCGAACCTGGAATGTGTGGGTCACCCGACCTGTCTGCACCGATCCCTCGAACACAAGCCGCCAACCTTCTTCTGAAGGCTCGGGGACGAGTCCCAACGGTGCCGCGCTGGTATCCGTCGAAACGCCCACGAATGTCCCATCGGTTCGGAGTTCGATCTGGTAGGGTCGAGGGCTCCCCCAAAGGGGTGAGCCGTTGACCGTGATGTTCCAGCTGTCCG
>PUMK01000273.1 GCA_003551325.1 Candidatus Acetothermia bacterium
CGGCAATGATCGCCTCCAGCGGTCCCGGATCGATTGACTCCACTTGCTCTGAGTACAGCTTGCCCAGGGCGGCGATCGTGTGAACCGTCAGGGCCAACACGCCGGCAAAGGGTGTCCCCCAACCCACCCACACAGCGAACACCAGCGCCCACAACACCGTTTCGATGGAGCGGAACACGTTGAGAAGACCACGTACGACCCCGTACACCGCCCAACCGAAGGCGTTGTACCCCATGATGTTCCGGGCACCCGCAAACGAGACCGGTAGCGCAAACAGCGCCCCAATCACTGTTGCCAGCAAAGCCATGAAGATCGTGACGACCATCAGGTTCAGGATGGAGTAGGTCAGGCCGCGAAGGGCGAACACCGGATCAGGTTCGATGAAGTACTGGAAGTCGGGACTCACAAGCTGTGCCCAGATCCTCCCGGCAGCCGGTGCCCGGTTAACGAGCACGGGCACGTTGATGTCGGTGATCAACCACCCCAGCCACACCGTGAAACCCACAAGGAACAAGGCCATGAGGCCCCATTGCGTGAAGATCGCCTTGCGACCCTTGATCACGAGATCCCTAGGAACGGGGACCAGCTTGGTCTTCGAAGCATTCTCGTGCGGAAGTGGCCACCCCAGAACCACCAGGATCGGCAGAACCGGGAGGGTCACGTTCCACAGAAGGAAACGTCGTACACGCTGGCCGAGGGTGGGCTTGTCCTCGCCATCGGCAGTCACGAGGTTCAACCCGAGGGCGCGTTTGCCCAGGCTCCTCCCCAAAGCTCGGGACAGTCCAGCCATCTCCAGCGTCCCCAACACTGCCAACGGCCAACCCCACGCCGGCAGGGTCAACGTACCCCACCAGTCCACGTACACTGTGTACCAGTAGTAGTTGAGGAAGTACATCACACCGTAGGCGACATAACCCCAGACGATCCAGTCAATGCACAGCGAGATGAACCGCTGCTTGGGGGAAATCGCGGGGCTTGCGGCCTTCGTCTCTGAGGACTTAGCCATGGTTCAGCGGATCTCCACTTCCTCGGCGTCCTCGCCGTAGATCTCCTTGAACTTGGCGTTGTCGATTTCGGCTGGAGGACCGTCGAACACCTGCTCACCATCCTTCAGCGCCACAATACGGGTTCCGTACCTCCTGGCAAGCGAAAGGAAGTGCAGGCTGGCGATCACCGTCACCCCACGCTCTCGGTTCATCCACTCCAGATACTGCATGATGGAGTGTGATGTGGCGGGGTCCAGTGCCGAAACCGGCTCATCAGCGAGGAGAAGCTCGGGATCCTGCATGAGTGCGCGCGCAATGCCCACCCGCTGCTGCTGACCACCCGAGAGTTCGTCGGCGCGCACATACGCTTTCTCACGGAGTCCCACCCGGTCAAGGTTCTCCAACGCCCGTGCTTGGTCCTCCTTGGAGAACATCCCCAGCATGGCCTTCCAACCGGGCATATAACCTAGGCGTCCCGTGAGCACGTTCGCCACCACGGTGGACCGGCGAATCAGGTTGAACTGCTGGAAGATCATGCCCATTTGGCGGCGCATTCGGCGCATGCGTTCCTGAGACAACCGCGTGAGTTCAACATCCCCAAGCACGATCTGACCTGATGTTGGCTCGATCAACCGGTTGATGCACCTAAGGAGCGTCGATTTCCCCGAGCCAGAAAGGCCAATGACCACAAGGAACTCACGCTTCTCCACGTTCAGCGAAAGGTCCTTGAGGGCGAGCACTTGCCCGCGCTCGTAGACCTTGGTCAGCTTCTCAATCCGCAGATAAGGTTCGGCCATGTGTGTATGGCCGTGGGGGCAGCCGCCCCCACGGCCATCACCTTAGTCACCGTTGTCAGCGGGTCGGTACTTCGCGGCCAACCATCTCACGGTAGGCGTCGTAGTAAGAGTCATCAATCTCTTCCACGTCGTCCCACTCGTAGAAGTTGGGATCGCTCCACAGCACGATGCCATCACCGCGGATGTGCTCGATGATCGCTGCCACGATGACGTCCTGAAGGTCCTCGGGGAACCCTGCAGAGAACGCAATGCAGTCGTTGGGAATCGGGCCGAGTACATCGACAACACCGATCGCCTCAACGATGTCCCAATACTCACCGTATGCCCCGGTGCCCGCCAGAGCCCAGCGCATGTCGGGGATGAAACCACGCTCTTCCTCGGGGTAGAGGGCGTTGTTCTCGTGGTCCCAGACCCACTTCTCGGGGTCATCGCCGAACTCCCAGCGGGGGCCCTCGAAGTCCTCTGGGGGAACCGGCGGCGAGCCGTAGCCGGTACCGAAGTCACCCTCCCCGGTAACCAGGGAGATCATGGTGTTCGTGTGACCGCCGGACTTCACCACACCGCCGAGGGTGATCTCTCGCGTCTCAAAGAGGTCGCGCGGGATCTGGTAGCCCGACGTAGATCCTTCGTCGTTGTAGATCCAGACCTTCCCGGCAAGATCCTCGATGCTCTCAAACCCCGCCTCGCGATGGGCGTAGATGCTGGCAAAGTAGTAGTGATAGCCCCTTCGTACAGAGGCTAGCCTGGCGTTGGCTCCGAAGTCCGTCTCCTCCGCAATACGCACGTACTGGTCGGTCGTCGGCGTCCCCATAAGATCACCCTCAGCGGAGACGAACGCCTCGATCAGCGCCGCGTAGTCGGGCATCACGCGTGTCACGATGTACAGACCCGTTGCGCGTCCGATGTCGATGACGATCTGCTGAGCGATGTCCTGGATGACGGCTGGGAGGGTGGAGGGAGGGAAAACCCAGGTGATCGGGTTCCCACGCGTACCCAGCTCTCCGGCGAAGCCCAAGCTACCTAGGGCCAGAAGGCCCACCATCACTGCGACCACGATCTTACGCACGGTACCACCTCCTGGTGGATATCGCGGCATTATACCCTGCTGAGGTTCGTCTAGGAGAACAGCACGTTCCGCAAACCCTGTACGCTCTTCAGGTCAACGGGGTTACGAACATGCCCATCCTTCTTGAATGCCGTCCCCACGATGAACCCGTCGGCGTGGGCGAAAGACCGAGCATTGGCGTTGGTCACCCCACTTCCAACGAGCACGGGGAGGCCCGATGCCCGCTGGGCCTCCCTGATCTCATCGGGACACGCGCCTTCTCCCGTCCCTGCGCCCGTGACGATGAGTGCGTCCGCACCGTTGCGGGCAGCATCACGCGCCGCATCACGCAGGGTGCCCAGATGCACGGCGTGCTTGACATGAACGTCGGCCAGCACGGCGATCC
>PUMK01000104.1 GCA_003551325.1 Candidatus Acetothermia bacterium
AGCTCGAGCCGGCGGTAGGGGCGTCCGAGCCTCTCCCACTCCTGCTCGTAGCATCCATCGTAGTGGCGCCGCACGACCTCGCTCATGACCCAAGTGTACGGTCAAGGGCATCCCCCCACGACATCTACCCTCACTTGACCAGCAGGCGAAGTCGAGCGTGGGACGATCGTGCAGTCTGATTCCCGATGAGGATGAGGTTGTGGGCTCAGAGCACCTTCCGCTTCCGCCACTAGGTGAAAGCCAATCGCCAGCGGCTCCGTCCGCAGCTCGGGCACGCTCCCCGAGGCCAGGAGGAAGCTCCACTGGGCTAGCATCCCGATGCCAACAACCACTGCGTATACCCCTCCGAAGAGCATCCTGTGTCCCCTTTCCGAGAGCCTTGCGTGTCCGGACACATCCCGCTTGGCTCGGCTGTCATGCCCTGAGGCTTCCTGATGCGCCTGGCAATGGCAGTGTAGTGGTCATGGCCACTACGGACCAGCTTGGGCGATGCAGTCTTCCTCATCGCGGTGGCTGCCCCACTGGGCTCCAACGGGACCCAGTCCCAGCGGCCCAGCTGCTTCATAAGGACATCGCAAGAGCGAAGGTCCGGGGCACCCGGTGCCTGGCTCTGGGTCGTGTCCCCTGTTGCACGGGCAGTGCGTTTGTTCCAGCAGTCTCGCGGCTGTAGCATGGCATGCAAGCAGAGGAATGCCAACATGTGGGCAACAAACATGAGAAAAGGTTAGGCGTTGGGCACACGGCCCTCGGGCGGCAAAGCAAGGAGGGAGAGGCGCGCGATGCAGGTAGACGAGCACATCGGATGTGCCAAGTTCGCCTGCGCTGACGTCTGCCACAGGTGCTACGTTGTCCCACGCATCGAGGTAGACCCCAAGCACGTGTCGATCTCACTGATATCGGAAGCCGCCCCATCCGATCCTGGCGATTACTACTACGCGGAAGGAAGCCCGCTGTTCGAGAAGACCACAGTGCAGGCGTTCCGCGATGCAGGCGCAGACGTGAAGTCGATCGGAGATATCTTCGAACTGGGGGTGTACCTCACCACAGCGGTGAAGTGTGGGAAAACCGGCTACGGGATCAAGGCGGGAACGGTCGAGGCGTGTTCGCGAATACTGGAGGAGGAACTGGCCCTGTTCCAGGCGGTGCGGGTCTACCTGCTGATGGGCGATGTGGCGATCAAGGGGCTGAACTACATCGCCAAGAGACAGGGAGAGGGGCGGGTGATCCCCGCTGGCTCAACGTACAAGATCCGCGGGGAGGCGTATCACTATCGCGGGGCGCGCGTGTTTCCGTCGTACTTACAGGCAGGGCCGAGCTTCTTCATCGAGAAGAGCAAGCGGGCGATGATCGCGGAGGATATCGCCGCGGCACTGGCGCTGGTACGGTAGCGTTTGTGCCCCTCCTCGGGACCACGCACTGAGCGAAGCCGTAAGGCAACCTGGCCGGTGAGGGCTTGGATGAGCACTTGCTCCGTTGAATGGCTGAACGGGAGCCACTATCCTCCCGGCATGGTCATCCGTTGCACCGAGCGAGCCCGGAAGCGACTGCGGCTGGAACCGACCGATATTGTCGACATCGGCGATGGCCCGCCTTCGCTCAAGGAGTGGTACTGCAACTGCCTCGTGCTCCAGCGCCGGCCCTTCTTCCTCGTGACGCACGCCCCGACACTCTTCTCGTTCTGGATGCCCGTTGCTGGCCACACCAACCGGCCGGGTTTCAGCGCGGCGATGCGGAAGTACGCGCGCAACGCGCTCGCCGAAGCGGGTGTTGTGGACGAAGCCTCAGCAGCTGAAGTACTGGACGACGGGCCGGACCTGTTCTCCAAGACCTGCGACCGCGGTGTGCTTGGCTCCATGGTCGACTTCGCCCATATGTCGAAGGCTGTCGTTGCGCATCAAGGCGTGCTTGCACACGTCAGCTTGGACGAGATGAACAGCTTGATGAACCGCTCGCCGATGAGCAAGCTCGGCATGCAGGCTCCCGATCAGGTGATTCTGCGTGCGGTTCAAGGTCCTTAGGAGTGCGCAGATCGAGCTTGTGCCACTGGCTTGACTTACGTCCGCTTTTCCGTACGCTGAAGCCAGCAAGAAAGAAGGAGGAACCGAATGCCGCCGATCAAGGCCACAGACGCACGAGCGAAGCTGTACAGACTGCTCGACCAAGTTGCGGAATCGCATGAGCCAATTCTCATCACGGGCAAGCGCTCCAATGCCGTGCTCGTTTCAGAGGATGATTGGCGCGCGCTCCAGGAGACGCTTCATCTCCTGTCCGTGCACGGAATGCGCGAGTCGATCCTTGAAGGACTCAAGACCCCGGTCGACGAATGCTCCGACCGCCTTGGGTGGTGAGCTGGAAGATCGTCTTCACCAAACAAGCCCAGAAGGACGCCGTCAAACTGGCTGCCGCCGGGCTGAGGACGAAGGCCGAGGAACCGATCAAGCTTCTGCGGGAGGATCCGTGGAGGACGCCTCCCCGTCACGAAAAGCTGCTGGGCGACCTTGCCGGTGCCTTCTCGCGACGCATCAATATCCAGCACCGTCTCGTGTACCAGATTCTCCAGGAGGAGAAGGTTGTCAAGGTTCTCAGGATGTGGACCCACTACGAGTGACATGTGCGTGTCCCCCAAGGTCGTGATCACTGGGGCGCCCCAGCAACTGCGGCCGCCATCTTGACGCCACAACGCTATAGGACTAAAGTGGCAACATGAGCACGAAGCAGAGACGGGCCACGCTGTACCTGGATCCTGGTCTCCACCGGGCATTGCGGCTCAAGGCAGCCGAGACCGACCGAACCATGTCCGACCTCGTGAACGAAGCCATCAGGCTTGCGCTCGCCGAGGACGCTGAGGATCTGGCGGCGTTCGACGAGCGGGCGTCCGAGCCCAACCTGCGCTTCGAGGAGGCAGTCAAGGAGCTGCACCAGCGTGGCAGATTATGACGTCTACATCAAGCCGTCCGCGTTGAAAGAACTGGATGCCATCGGCTCCAAAAAAGCCCGGCAGCGGATGGTACAGACGATTCGCGCCCTCGCTGAAGATCCCCGACCCAATGGCTGTCGCAAACTCTCGGGAAAGGACAAGTACCGCATTCGCTGCGGCGACTACCGGATCGTGTACGCGGTTCAGGATGTCGATATGTCCCTCACCGTCGTCAAGATAGGTCACCGCCGCGAAGTGTACCGATGATCCCAGCGCCCACGAACGCTGGG
>PUMK01000046.1 GCA_003551325.1 Candidatus Acetothermia bacterium
CATGTGAGGAGAGTTTCCCCTTGATGAGTTCGGCCACCTGCCCTTCATCCCCCGACGGGCCTATCGCCGACACCAACTCCAGAAGATCCTGCTTCATCGCTTCCATCGCCAACTCCCTTCTGCTGCTCCGAAGTCCTCTCCGCGCACGGAGCTCAACAACCCGTGCGTCCGTTGGTGCTCACGGCAGAACGATGACCTTGCTCGCCTGTGAAGCTGCCCTATCCGCTGCGAGCGCAAAGCCACGAGCGATGTCGCTTAACGCGACCCGATGGGAGATCAACTGCGAGGGGCGGAAGTCGCCCGAATGCACCATGTCCATCGCAATGCGAATCGCTGGGATCCCTCCCCACACCCCATAGCTGTTGATCCAGACAATCTGGATTTGCTTCCTCATCGCCTGGGCAGCGTCCACGTCCTGGGGTGTGGTGAAGATCCCGAGCACTCCTAGACGTCCATTCCGTGCCAACATGCGCACGTCGTTCTCGAAGGTCGGTGCCCGGCCTCCCACGGCGTCGATCACGATGTCGGCACCTTCTCCATGGGTCAACGCCCGTACAGCCTCCACCACGTCGTTCTCGGCCGCATTCACAACAGCATCCGCTCCCAGCTTCGTTGCCGTGTTAAGCGCGTGCTCCAGCACATCTACCACGATGACCCTTCGGGCCCCCACCGCCTTGTATGCTTCGGCTGCCGCAAGGCCCATCGGGCCTCCTCCGACGATGACCACTTTGTGGAAGGGTTCTGCCGGTACGCGTTTCAGCACGTGTACAACACATGCGTACACGTCGAGGATGCTCGCTTCCTCGAACGACAAGTCTCCGGTTATGGGGTGGCACATGTGCTCCGGGGCCACGTCGAACTCCGCAAACGCTCTGCTCATACGGCGCTCCCCGTGGAGCACGCCCCGCTCGGGGCATACTTCCCGGTGTCCCTCGCTGCACCATCTGCACACCCCACAGCCCATCAAGTGCAGTGGCTCGACCACCACACGATCACCCAGCTGAATACCGTGCACTTCTGGACCCAGTGCAACGACTTCTCCGGCAAGCTCGTGCCCCGACATGTATGGGTGTGACGCGCTGAAGCGTGTCTCGCCGCGGTACGCATGCAGGTCGCTTCCGCAAATCCCCGCTGCTCCGACCTTGATCATCACTTCCCCGGCTCCAGGAACGGGCTCGGGAACATCCTCCACACGTATGTCCGCTCCACCATAAAAAAGCGCTGCCTTCATATTGTCCGACCTCCGTGCAGACAGGTACAGTTGATGCACCCCGATGCCACCCCTTTCGTTCGCACGGAATGCACGTCTCCCGTCATCTTCAGTAGAGCTCCCACGCAGGCTTAAGGTATTCCTCTAGCCTGCGATAGCGCTCATACAGCTGGCCATAGACCGCTTGGCCCCCTTCGGAAGGTTCATGACGACCAGCGACCCTGATCAGCTCGCGGGCTGCATGCTCCACATCCTTGTAGGCACCTAGGCCCGAGCTGAGAAGCAGCAACCCCACCACGCCCGCCTCCGGGTTCTCCATGTACACCACAGGTTTGCCGGTGACCTCAGCGATGAGCTTGCGCCACAGGGGACGCGCAGTGAGCCCTCCCACAAACAGGAGCTCGGGCACGGTCTCAGCACGTTGGGCATCGAGCAGAGCCCGCAGCGAGAAGGCAACGCCCTCGATGACAGCCTTTACAAGGTGTCGACGCTTGTGGTGAAGGGTTAGACCAAAGAACACACCCTTGGCCTTGGGGTTGAACTCCGGACCTCGTTCCCCGCTAAGGTGGGGGTGGAACACGAGGCCTGCGGAACCTGGCTCCACAGTTTCGACCTCTTGATGCAACGCCTGGTAGACATCGTGTACGTCAGGATAACGAGTGCCAGAGCTGTGGAGCGGTTCCGCGATGAGGTCCTTGATCCATCGCAGTGCCGCGCCGGACGTAGCTGTGGAACCCAGCCACTCACGCACCAGTTCCTCCCCATGCCCGTCCCTGAACCGTGCGATCCACGCTGCGGTCCCCACGTACAGGCACGCTGCCCCCTCAACGGCATGCCCGCCCAGCAGTCCTGATCCAAGCATCGTGCAGTGCACATCGCTGGCGCCCACCAACACTGGCGTGCCGACTGCCAGTCCCGTCCGTTGGGCCGCTTCAGCGGTCACCGTGCCGCACGCCTGTGTGGCCTCCAGAAGCGGTGGCATCTGGTCAAAGCGCAGGCCAACGACCTCTGCAAGCTCCCTTGACCAGGAACGCTCTTCCCGATCGAACAGAGCTGTCCCATAGGCGTCCGTCGAATCCGATGCGGCCATACCTGTAAGCCTCAAGCGAATGTAGTCCTTGGGAAGCAGGAGCCATCGAGCCTTGGACAACGCACCGCGTTCGTTCTCGTAAAGCCATCGGATTTTGGGTGCGGAGAGGGTTGTCCTTGGCAGTATTCCTGCTCGTCGTTCGAAGAGTGTCCCGTAGTGCTCCTCCAACCACCGTGCTTGCGGTGCACACCGTTGGTCCATCCACAACATGGCCGGAGCCACAGGGCTGCCACGTGCATCAACCAGAACGGGAACGTGCATCAGAGCACAGACCCCGACGGCAGCGACGCGCTCATGGGAGACTCCGGAGACGCTCAGTACCTCCCTGATGCCGCTGGCCACATCCTTCCACCATTCTTCCGGGTTCACCTCTGCCCTTGCCGGAGCGGGGAAGCTCGGGCTGATCTCCCTTCGGCAACAGGTGTGCACGTGGCCCACGGCGTCCAGCAACATCACCTTAAGGGTCGTTGTGCCGAGATCCACAGCTAAGAACAGGTGTTCAGGTACGTCTGCCATTGTTCTCCTTAGTGCGGGAACAACGCCTACCCTGTCAAGATCAACACCTTCGCGCCACGCTGTTCGGCCACAATCCTAAATCCTTCCTCGATTTCCTCCAGAGGTATCCTGTGGCTTATGAGCGGCCGAACGTCGCTTCCCCCAGAGGCAAGGAGTCTGAGCCCAAGCTGGAAGTGCACCGCGGTGAAGTCATGGCTCCCCGTGATCTCAATCTGTTTGTAGTGTACATGGTTCGGGTCCAGTTCAACCGTGTGCGCGGGGTAGATCCCTGCAAACAGGTTCACATTCCCGCATGTGGCGGCAATGTCGATGGCGTCCTTGACAGCGGCGACAGCGCCGGTGGCTACGATGACCCTATCCGCGCCCTTGCCGCCCGTCAGCTCGGCG
>PUMK01000284.1 GCA_003551325.1 Candidatus Acetothermia bacterium
TCAGGTCATGCGTGATCGCATCGCAGATGCGATCACGCATGACCTGACCCCACGAACACGCATGACCTGACCCCGGTTGCCGGTTGCATGACCTGACCCCGTGACCCCGGTTGTCTTCAGACGGAGCACGTGGTCGGCTACTTGGCGAGAGAAGGCGGCGTGGTGCGTGACCACGAGCAGTGTGACCCCATCGCTGGTGAGGGCGCGCAGAAGCTCCACCAGTCCTTGGGTGAGTTCAGGATCCAGGGCCGAGGTGGGCTCGTCGAGCATGAGCAGTCGAGGCTCCAATGCGAGTGCGCGCGCTATGGCGACCCTTTGCTTCTGACCCCCGGAGAGCTGGTGGGGCAGCGCGTCTGCCTTTGCAGCCAGTCCGAGGCGGCCGAGCGCTGCTCTTCCCCGGATGAAGGACTCCCGCCGGGAGTGACCTCTCACCGCGCGCAACGCCAGTGCGCAGTTCCCGAGAGCCGTGAGGTGGGGAAACAGGTTGAACTGCTGGTAGACGAGGCCGATCCGGCTGCGGAGCGTGTCAAGAGGTGCGTCGGGCGCGGTAACCTCGCAACCCTCGATCCAAATCTGTCCGCGGTCAGGTTCCTCCAGGCGGTTGATGCACCGAAGCAGGGTTGTCTTGCCGCATCCGGATGGACCAAGGAGCGCAGTGGATGTCCCACGCTCAGCGTGGAACGCAACCCCCTGTAGCACCTGCGTGTTGCCGTAGCGTTTCCACAGATCGTGTACCTCAAGACATGTTCTGGACACGCCTTCTCCTTCGCAAGGATGCGCCGTGCCCGCTGGGGCGCCCGATGGGTCGATCCCGCATTACGCCAGGCTCTGGAGTCCTTTCCAGGGCCACACGGCGTTCGACCCAGGCTGCACCTGCGGCAACAACGGCCACGAGCATCAGGTAGATCACACCGACGATCAGGAACACTTCGAAGAACCGAAAGGTGCGGTAGGCAATCAACCGTCCTGCACCGGTGAGTTCTACGAGTGTTACCAGATAGGCGAGCGATGAGTACTTCACGAGGTACACGACCTCATTCGTGCAGCCGGGCAGTGCGCGGCGGAGAGCTTGCGGGAACACCACACGCAAGAGGGCACTTCGTCGGCTCAATCCAAGCGCACGGGCTGCCTCGAACTGCGATTCTGGGATGGACAAGAGCGCGGCACGCAGGTACTCCGCGTGATAGGCGCCACTACACAGGCTGAAACCAAGTACGGCAGCCGTCAGCGGGGAGAGAACGAATCCAAATCGGGGGAGGCCGTAGTACAGAAGGAAGAGCTGTACGAGGAGCGGTGTGCCGCGGAGGGCACTTCGGTAGATGTGGGAACCCCAGCGTAGTGGAAGCGGTGCGTACACCCCCGTCCAGGCAACCACACACCCCACAGCGAGCCCCAGCGGTGCGGAAAGTACGATGAGGAGTACGGTCATCTGGAGACCTATCGCGAGCTCCCGTAGGGTCTGTGCGTTGAGGAAGCTCATCGACGTAACCTTTCCAGACCGAGCCCAGGGATGCGCGTCCTGTGCTCGAGCAGTCTCAGAACGGCAACGCCACCGGACGTGAGGATCCAGTACAGGAGGGCAACAGCCAGATACGCGGTCAAAGGATCTCGGTTTCGGGTAGCCATGAACCTGCCGGCGCTCATCAGCTCCACCACGCCCACCACGAAGGCAAGCGCCGAGTCCTTGAGGACCACGGCGTATTCGTTGGCCAGTGCGGGAAGGGAGAAACGGAACGCTTGCGGCAGGAGTATCCACAGCAGTGTCTGACCACGATGCATACCGAGTGCGCGTGCCGCTTCCTCCTGTCCGTGCTCGACCATCCCCAGCGCCCCGCGGAATACCTGTCCTTGGTAGGCTGCACTACGCAAGCCCAATGCGAGCACGGCGGCGGTGAACGGGGGGATCCGGATACCAGGAAGCCCTCCGAGACCGAAGTAGAAGAGGAACAGGAGGACGATGACCGGGAATCCACGGAAGAGGCGATCGAAGACCCAGAGGAACGTCCTCAACACACGGTTGCCGTAGCGATGGCCGATGCCCACGGGAACGCCCAACATGAGGCCGCCTCCCACAGCGGCGAGGACAACGCCCAAGGTGGCGCCGGCCCCAGCGATGAGCGAGGGTGCAGCTGCAGCGATTGCGCTCCAGGAGATCATGAGGAGGGTGGGGGGGAGGACGGACCTCCCCCCACACGTGATGGGCGTCCTCGGTCTACCGACCGACGAGCCACTTAGCTACCAGTTGATCCCACATGGGGTCGGACTGGATACGGCTTAGCCCTTCGTTAAGGGTATTGAGGAGTTCTGTGTCCCCCTGGCGAACAGCGTAGCCGTAGATCTCCCCTGTGGCGATGGTTCCTACGACAGTGAGAGGGCGGTCAGCAATCGACGACAGCGCTGTTGGCTCATCCATCACGGCCGCATCAATGCGCCCGATCAGCAGGTCTTCGAGAGCCAGGAGGAAGTTGTCGTAGAGGACGATGTTGATGCCGATACCCGCAGCCAGCACCTCGTCTTCCAGCCAATCCTGGGAGGTGGTCCCTCGCTGCACGCCGATACGCCTCCCGGGTTGGACAGCCGTGAACACGTTGAACTCAGCCTGTTGTTCGCCGTCGGATTGTGTCTCTTGGCGAACCACCACAGCCAGATCCACCTGCCAGTAGGGTTCGGTGAACGACACCCTTTCCTTTCGTGCTTGTGTGATCGTCATGCCCGAAGCGATGAAGTCGATGTTGCCTACGAGGAGGGTGGGGATGATAGCGTCCCAGTCCACCGGGACGATCTCCACCTCGAAGCCCATTTCGTCTGCGATCCATCGGACGACGTCCACGTCGAAGCCGGCCGGGACGCCGTTGTCGTCGATAAAGGAGAACGGAGGAAACGCTGCATCGATCCCGTCCACGTACCGGGGTGCACCAAGGGCACCCACCGTCAAGGCCATCGCTCCGATCACGGTCCATACCAATGCGTTGCGGTAGTTCATCGTACACTCCTTCTTATGTTCCTTTATTGTGTTGCAGCTGTGTCTCGTGCGCGGACTACGCGCCAGCATGCATGCCCTCTCTCGGCATCGATGAGATGAGCCTTCGCTCCGTCGCGCGGGCGAAGAGCGGCTGCACCTTAGCGAGAGGGGCTAGATATGGAGATGTCCGTGATGGACGGGATGATGCGCATGGAGGGGGGTCGAACTCCATAGGATGA
>PUMK01000335.1 GCA_003551325.1 Candidatus Acetothermia bacterium
GTCACGCCTCACGCCTCACGCCTCACCCCTCACACAGTACTCCTCACCCCTCACGCCTCACTCCTCACTGCATTGTCCACCTCGCCGCCCGCGCCGGCGTCCGCCCCTCGCTCGAGGACCCGGCCGGCTACTACGACACCAACGTCCGCGGCACCCAGAACCTGCTGGAGCTGGCCCGCGAGTGGGGCGTGAAGCAGTTCGTCTTTGGGAGTTCGTCTAGTGTGTACGGCGTGAATCCCAATGTGCCCTGGCGTGAGGATGACTATGTGCTTCTCCCGATTAGCCCGTACGCCGCCAGCAAGGTGGCCGGTGAGCTCCTCGGCCACGTCTACAGCTATCTCTACGGCATTCGGTTCATCGCGCTACGGTTCTTCACCGTGTACGGGCCCCGGCAGCGGCCGGACCTGGCCATCCACAAGTTCGCCCGGTTGATGCTCGAAGGCAAGACGATCTCCGTATATGGTGACGGCACCAGCCGACGGGACTATACCTATGTGGATGACGTTGTGGCAGGGATCCGCGCCGCCATGGACTACAACGGGTCCGACTACGAGATCATCAACCTGGGCAACAGCAACACGGTAGGCCTTATCGAAATGGTGAAAGCGCTGGAGCACGCGCTCGGCGTGAAGGCAGATCTGGCCCCGCAGCCCCCTCAGCCCGGCGATGTACCTCTGACTTGGGCCGACATCAGCAAGGCCGAACAACACCTCGGCTGGCGCCCGCACACCCCCTTCGAGCAAGGCCTCACTGAGTTAATCAAGTGGCTCAACTGTTGAGCGGTGAGCATCGCAAGGTGTGGGCCGACTCTGGCGGACGCCCAAGCAGAGGGCCTACAATAGGACATCGAGCAGGATGAGACCCGCTGTTGAGGTGAGAGGATGAGCAACACAGGAGCGTCCAGCGAGGGAGAGGTTGAGGCAGTGGTCGAGCAGGGAGTCCTTGAGATCATGGGGGACGCGGATTCTGGACTGGAGCTGAGAGACAAGTTGAACGAGAGACTGGAGACAGCTCTACAGGAAACTGCGCGCGCTATCCACGAAGGCGGTCCAATAGAAGGCAGGTGGACAGCGAGCGCTGCAGACGATCTGAAGCAGCTAGATCTCCGAGACCAGCCTTCTTACACAGTGCCAAGGGCTCCGGAAACCGCTATGCGGAAGTCACACCTCACACCTCACACCTCACCCCTCACCAGGGGTTACAGTGATTAACACTTTCCGCAAGCTGTTACGGCTTCTGACTCCCCGCGAACGCCGCCGTCTGGGCCTGGTCTTCCTGGGCGTCACCGGCGCCGCTCTTCTTGAGCTTGTCGGTGTGGCCTCGATCATGCCGTTCCTCTCGGTGATCGGAAATCCCGATGTGGTACAGGAGAACGCCATCCTAAACTGGCTGTACACCACGTTCAACTTCCCCAGCGTCAACCGCTTTCTCCTCTTCCTTGGGCTCGGTGTCCTTGTCGTCCTTGTGGCAAGCAACGTGTTCCGCGCCGTAGTGCACTGGGCGTTGTCCCGCTACAGCTGGATGCGCAACCACAGCCTTTCCAGGCGGCTCCTCTCCGTCTACCTCCAGCGGCCGTACGTCTTCTTCCTCGGCCAGCACAGCTCCACCCTGGGCCGGAACATCCTCGCCGAGGTACAGCAGCTGACCCGTGGCATGGTGGTTCCAGGGCTCAGGATGGTGGCAGGGCTCGTGGTTGTCCTCTTCCTGTTAGGTTTTCTCATCGCCATGGATCCCGTACTGGCGATGGTGGTCGTGGTTGCCGTGGGCGGCTCCTATGGGGCGATCTACCTATTCGTCCGCCGACGCCTGCGCCGGCTGGGACAAGACCGTGTCGAGGCAAACCGCCAACGGTTCAAGATCACCGACGAAGCCTTCGGCGGGATCAAGCTCCTCAAGCTCCTCGGTCGCGAGCGGGAGATACTGGACACGTTCTCTCCGGCTTCCTACAAGTTCTCCTCGGCCATGGCCACTGTGAAGGTAGTTCGTGAGATCCCCCGTTACGCTATCGAGACAGCGGCCTTTGGGGGGATCCTGGTCATCGTGCTCTATCTTCTCGCCACCCGGGGCGACTTGGGCGAGATCCTTCCACTCATGGGCCTCTACGCCTTCGCCGGCTACCGGTTGATGCCGGCGATTCAGAAGGCCTTCTCAGGGATGTCCGAGGTGCGGTTCAACCAAGCAGTGCTGGACGCCCTGTTCGACGACCTGCGCGGCGTGGCCGACTCCGTCCCCCGAAAACACGGGCTCGAACCCTTTCGGGTGGAACAGGCCATCGAGCTGCGTGGCGTCACATTCCGTTACCCCGAGGCCAGCGGACCTGCGGTGGAGGCGATCGACCTCTCCGTCTCGACAGGAAGCTCGATTGCCCTCGTCGGCCGCACCGGCGCCGGGAAGACTACCGTCGCCGACATCATCCTCGGACTCCTTCGTCCGCAGGAGGGTTCCCTCTTTGCCGACGGCCGAGAAATCACCGACGAACTCCTCCCTCACTGGCAGAGGAACCTCGGATATGTCCCTCAGGAGATCTACCTCACCGATGACACCGTGGCCGCCAACATCGCCTTCGCCGTCCCCAAAGACAAGATCGATATGGAAGCTGTCGAGCGCGCCGCCCAGATCGCCAACATCGATCGGTTCATCACTAGCGAACTCCCCCACGCCTACAACACCATCGTCGGCGAACGCGGCGTGCGCCTGAGCGGTGGCGAGCGCCAGCGCATCGGCATCGCCCGTGCCCTCTACCACGACCCTCAGGTCCTCGTCCTTGACGAGGCCACGAGCGCCCTCGATGGATCCACGGAAGCTGCCGTATTCGAGGCCATCGACAACGTGGCCCGCACGAAGACGCTCATCATCATCGCCCATCGCCTGGCCACCGTGCGCGGCTGTGACTGCGTGTACCTCCTCGAACACGGACGTATCGTGGCCCAAGGCAGCTACGACCAACTCATCGAGAGCTCCGAGACCTTCCGGGAGATGGCGCGAGGTTATGCCTGATATTCTGACAGTGCGGCTTGAGAACCCGGGTAACCACGCTTCTCAGCCAAGAACGGTGATCGCAGATGGTGTAGATCGGAGGGGCTATGGGGATGGTCAACGCCGGCCCCTAGCGGGATGTGATGGGACGTGGACGAGATCCTAGCGATCATCCCAGCGCGCAGCGGCTCAAGGGGTGTTCCCAACAAGAACACCAGGTGCA
>PUMK01000151.1 GCA_003551325.1 Candidatus Acetothermia bacterium
CGTCTCGGGCCTCGCCTTCAACGATCCCTTGATCGGTGAACGCCACCCCGGAGAACACGTTGATCCGAACGAAGCACCCCCCGGAAGCAGCGGCAATGGCCACAGCCGCTTGGCCATCCGAACGCAACACGTTGACCCCAATCGGAATGTCGGCGTTACGGCAAAGCTCACGCGTCAGCACCGCCATCTGCGCAACCGTCGCCTTGTCAACGTGCTTGGCAAACGGGGCGTCGCCGAAGTTCTCCACGATCACACCGTCAACGCCTCCCTCAGTGAGGGCGGCGAGATCTCCCAGCGCACGCTCCGCGACCTTGTCAAGATCGTTGTCGTCATGGCCTGGCGTGCCGGGAAGCGGGGGGAGGTGGAGCACGCCCACCAACGGCTGACGCCTGGCGAACAGCTCGTGCCACGCTGTCATGTGCGCTCCTCGACGTCGCCCGCAGACCTATCCGTCATCCAGCTCTCCCATTGGTCTTCGAACATGTCGCTTCCTCCTGCGCTCATCGGTTCCTCCTACGCGGATACGGCAGAGGAGGTCGTGCGCCTCCTCCTTGTCAACACGAGGGATGCGGCCTTCCTCCAGTCCGTCGAGCAGTGCCAACGCGGCGTCGGGTCCTAACGCGGGTGCCGCAGGTCCCTCACGGGCTGCCAACGCACCTAGGAGGTTCCCCACCACACCCTGCACGTGTGGTTCACCCCCGCAAAGCGCCGCAGCAATGGCGCCGGCGTCGAAGGCATCCCCAGCGCCGGTGGAATCGGAAACCTCGACCGTCGGAGCCGCACGGCACACCGTGGTTCCCTCGCTTGCCACAACGCAACCCTGCCGTCCACACTTGACAAGCACCGTTCGAGCACGGGGGACCAACAACAGCGCTGCACGCTCAGGGAAACCCTCGCCGGTGAACGCTTCCGCTTCCTCAGCATTCGGGAGGAGCAGATCCACCCTTCCCACAAGGTCCATCACCTCGGCCTGTCCGTGCCGTGGGACGACCATCCCTGGATCTAGGCTCACCGGGACCCCTGCCACTCGGGCTTGTTCAACCGCCCACAGCGCTGCCCTGCGGGGCTCGGTCTCGAGAAGGGCATACCCGGAGAGGTGAAGCCAGTCCACGCCGTTCAACCAGTCGTCGTCCACGCGCTCCCTCGCCAAACACGCGTTCGCACCTCGCAGACCAAGCATGGTGCGTTGCCCATCGTCCTCGACCATGACGCAGCACACACCGGTGAGCGACCCCGACACCCGCTGCAGCCACTTCGTAGGCACGCCAGCGCGTCGAAGCTCCCCCAGCGCTTGCTCCCCTAGGGGATCATCACCCACACACCCCACAAGGCGTACGGCAACACCAAGCGCTGACAGCCATCGCGCCGTGTGCACCACCGATCCACCCAGAACCAACGCACCACTACGGCTGGCTGCCTCCTGTCCCGAAGGGGGAATCCGGCACACAGGAAGCATGAGATCCAGATTGACATCCCCCAGGAGAGCAACGGTCGGCGCATGGTAGGGCACTTTCACCTCTCGACAAGCGTTCTCCACCCCCTATGCTAGCCGTGGGGGGAACATGCCACAAAGCGTCTTGGGAACTCCGCAGGGTTGCGCGGAGCTACCGTTCCGTAGACCCACGAGCGCCGTTACAATCTGTCCATGATGCGATGGATACGGTGCTGCGCTGCGGTGTTGATGGTATTGGCGTTGTCATGGGCGACGGTTGGGTGTCCGCCCACCCCGGAACCGGCAGCGTTGGGGCTTCGGCTGGCCTATCTGGAGATGGCGTTGGGAACAGCCGTCAACCTTCCTGAACTCTATGCCATGAATGATCAAGGGATCCGGGCCGTACATCGTCAGTCACGAGAACACATTCTCCACGAACTGTCACAGGGAAGACGACTCTTGACCGACTGGATCGGGGCCACTCCGGAAAGCGCGTCCTGGAGGGAACGGCTCACCAATCTCTTTGAGGATATCACGCATGCGGAGGATGCCGTGGATGGGCTCCCCGAGGGAAACCTGGAGGAAGCCCCAGAAGAGGCGCTGAAGGCGCTCATCACGCAGTTGGACACTGTGCGCAAGAGCCTCCAGGCGCTGACGGATGACCTCGAAGGATCGCTTGCTACGTCGGAGGAGCGGTGGTCATTTTCGATGAGCTATCTCAGCGGTCCGTTGCTCGATGCACCGAGCTTTGCGCCAGCGCTGCCGGAGGAGGAACGGCAGTTCCTAGCGGAAGCCGTACCCCACGACACTCCACCCGAGGTCCGTGAGGCAGTTGCGTTGCTCCTGGAGCTCCTCCCGGACAGCAGGAGCCCCGCGGCACTCATGTGGCGCAAGGCCCGGGCAGAGGAGGCGGCACGTGCTGCCCGAACAGTGCTGAAAGGCCTCGGAGTTCACGAACCGGAGGGAGAGGACTAGCCTCTCCCTCCACCCCATACCCCCGCGTACGGAGGCCCTCCATCCACGCGCCCGCCGAATCGAACGGCAGCCTTCAGGACCGGGGCTTGTTGGTTGGTCATACCTCATCTCCGGGCCCCGGTCCCCGGGGGAAGGAAACCCCCGTCGGCCGGCACCGCGCCTCTGGGCGCGCGTTGTCAACCTAACACAACGCATACCGCACGCAGCCATCGCGGGCCAAGGACGCAGGACACGCAGAGAGCGGAATTGGGAGACCTCCGGGAGGGACAGCGGCGCGCCGTCGCCTGTCGAGCGGATCAGTCGGGGAGGCGCGCGATACGCCAGTACTCGAGCACCGTCGACAACAATCGGTCAAAATGCTCGGGAAAGATCGGTTTGTTGAGGAAGCCCGCCGCACCTGAGTCGTAGGCACGCACCATCTCTTCTTCGTCGGTGGAGACGGTAAGCACGACAACGGGGATCTTCCGCAACCGCTCGTCCTGCTTGATCTTCTCCAAGACCTCCATACCGTTCATCTTGGGAAGCCTCAGGTCGAGCAGAATCAGGTTCGGCCGGGGGGAATCCGCAAACCTTCCCTCGCGGAAGAGGAATTCCAGAGCCTCCGCTCCATCCTCCGCCCGGAACACCTCGTAACGAACTCCCGTCCCCTCCTGCCCCCGCTCGGAGGCCCGGATCGAGCGCTCGATGAGTTCGAAGTCAGGTTCCTCGTCCTCCACTACCAAGATCACCATGCGGCGTTCAATGGACACGTTCCACCTCTTTTTCCGCGGGCACCTTGGGCAAGGTGAACC
>PUMK01000069.1 GCA_003551325.1 Candidatus Acetothermia bacterium
CAGAAAGCGCAGCCAGTCGAACAGCTCCATGTCCTGTGCCTTCGGAACGCAGCGGAACAAAGACTGGTAGAGATGATGGTGCGTGTTCACCAGGCCCGGTACGACCACGTGTCCCTTGCAGTTCACCACACGGTCATAGTCGCCTTCGGGAGGTGCCCCCGTGCCCATGCTCTCAATGCGCCCTCCGTTGACCACCAACCAGCCGTTGCGAAACTCGTTCCCTTGCTCGTCCCCAGCAAAGACCACTTCCGCCGCTTCCAACAACAGTCTTCCCACGCCTGTCCCCCTGACTCCCTGTTCGGTCACACACCCTCCGCCTTCGTCATGGCTTCGAGGACCCGCTCCGGTGTAAACGGAGCCCGCAACACACGAGCACCCACCGCATGACGAATCGCGTTGGAAATCGCCGGCAGGGGACCGTTGATCCCGATCTCCGCAACGGCTTTTGCCCCCCACGGCCCCGTAGGCTCGTCCGACGCCACGAGTATGGCCTCAAGACTACCACAATCGAGGAACGAAGGGACCTTGTAGTCAAAGAAGTTCGGGTTGACACACCTACCCTTCTCCGAGAAACGCATCTCCTCATGCATCGCATGGCCGATCCCCTGTACCATCGCGCCCTCGAGTTGCCCTTCGGCCAGCTTCGGGTTCAGCACCGTCCCACAGTCAGCCGCACCCACGAAACGCTTGAGCTGCACCACACCGGTCTGTGTGTCGACGGCAACCTCGGCAAAAAACGCACCAAAGGGAGGAGGAGACTCCGAGCCAACGAACGAAGCTGTCGCAGCGATCTGATGCTGGTCAGCAACGTAGGCTGCCTGATGACCCACCTCGGCCAGGCGCACGGCGCTTCCGGTCGCCCGGCTACGCACGGCACCTTCGACAAGCTCGAGATCCGAAGAGGATTCGTCGAGCATCACGGCGGCCACCTCTAGGATCTGTTTGGCCACCTCGCGCGCAGCACGCAGCACGGCATTCCCGGACACGTACGTGGTGCTCGAAGCATAGGCGCCTACGTCGAACGGTGTGAAGTCAGTATCCGAAGAGTAGACGCTGATGGCATCCACACCGACACCGAGCTCCTCGGCTGCGATTTGGGCAAGCACCGTGTCGGAACCCGTGCCCAGATCGGTAGCCCCTACAAGCAACCGGAACGATCCGTCCTCATTCATCATCAGGGTGGCCGCCCCCATGTCGATCCCCGTGATGCCGGAGCCCTGCATGGCACAGGCCATCCCTACGCCGTACACCAGGTCTCCTTCCCTGCGGGGCTGCCGCCACTTCTGGGCCCAACCGATCTGCGCCGCTCCCTGTTGAATGCACGCCTCCAGGGCACAAGAACCCACAGGAGGAACGCCTTCTTTGCGCCCTTCACCGAGCTTCTCCATCAGGGGAGAGGTTTCGCCACGGCGGATATGGTTCCTGAGCCGCAGCTCGACAGGGTCAAGCCCCAAGGTGATCGCCAGTTCATCCATCGCCGTCTCCAGGGCGAAGAACCCTTGGGTGGCACCATAGCCACGGTACGCACCCGCAACCGGCAAGTTCGTGTATGCAGCACGTGCACTGAATCGAACGGCCCTCGCCTTGTTGTAGAGCGGGAGCGTCATCGCCCCCACATTGCCCAGGACCGTGGCCGAATGCCCACCGTAGGCCCCGGTGTTCGACTGGGCATCCATGTGCACAGCCGTCACCTTGCCGTCTCTGTCCGCACCGAGTTTCACCGTGACACGCATCGGGTGGCGGGTGCGTGATGCCTCAAACACCTCTTCTCGCGTGTAGGTCATCGCTACGGGTCGGCCCGTACGCAGCGCCAGCGCCCCGGCAACGGGCTCCAAGATAACCTCCTGCTTTGACCCAAACCCACCACCAATCCGCGGCTTGACCACACGTACCTTGGTCATGGGAAGACCGAGAAGACGAGCCACAATGCGTCGTGTGTGAAAGGGGACTTGCGTCGCGCTCCGCAGCACAAGGCGCCCTTCCTCGTCGAAATAGGCGATGACACAGTGGGGTTCGATGGCCGCGTGCTGGAAGTAGGGAATCTCAGCTGTACCCTCGATGAGGACCTCAGCCTCACTTAAAGCACGCTCCACATCCTCAACCGGAACGTCAATCGCCGCAGCCACGTTCTGCTTTGCATCGTAAATGCCCCTTGCGTCGTCTTCATCGTGGATCACCGGAGCTCCGGGTGACAACGCCTGCTCCGTAGAGAGCACCGACGGCAACACCTCATACCTAACCTGGAGCTTGCGTAACGCCTCATCAGCAGCGTCCTCGGTCACGGCCGCCACCGCAGCCACCCGGTCGCCGACGAAGCGTACCTTCCGATCGAACAGCACCGAATCGTAGGGCGATGGCTCAGGCCACCCCTGTCCCGCAGTGGTGAACGGAATCCGCTCCGTGTTGCCGTGATGTAGGATGCACGCAACACCTGGGACCTTCTCAGCTTCCGCGGTGTCAATGGAGACGATCCTCGCATGTGCATGAGGCGACGGTAGTACCTTGGCAACGAGCATCCCAGGCAACGGGACATCCTGAGTGAACAACGGCTGGCCCGTCACCAGACCAAGACCGTCAACACGTACGACGTTCTTTCCCACAACTTGTCGCTCTTCGCCACGCCCCATCATCGCCAGAGCCCCTCCCGTTTCCGCTGGGCGGCCAGCAAGACCGCGTCAACGATCTTCGTGTAACCCGTACAGCGGCACAGATTGCCTGCCATGGCAGCGGAGATCTCCGTTGCTTCAGGATCCGGGTTCTCCTGCAGAAGCGCATACGCCACCAACACCATGCCGGGTGTGCAGTACCCGCACTGCACGGCACCGGTCTCTAGAAAGGCCTCCTGCAGGGGGTGAAGATCATGTGTCGTCCCCAGGGCTTCCAGCGTGGTCACCGTCTTGCCGTTGACCCTTGGGGCAAACGTCAGGCACGACCTAACCGGGCGGCCGTCAACCAGGACGGTGCAGGCTCCGCACTCACCGGTCCCGCACCCCTCCTTCACCGACTTCATCCCGATACGACGCAGCAGATGAAGCAGTGACTCACCTGCCTCAACGCCCACGTCGCATGGGCGTCCGTTGAGCACAAAACGTACGGCGAGACTCTCAGGAACAACGCCTTGACCGCTTTCCTGTCTCTCAACCATTGCAACTCCTATTCCCCACAAGCGTCTCGG
>PUMK01000278.1 GCA_003551325.1 Candidatus Acetothermia bacterium
CCTGCGTATACCGCACTCCACCCTTGCCACGGGCACGCGGCAGCGTGCCCCTACGTGGGATGTGGGTTCACGTATGTGCCGAATGACACCACCGTGGGCGTGTGGTCGGGACGATGGCGGGACGGATGTATCCGTCCCCTGCGTATACCGCACTCCACCCTTGCCACGGGCACGCGGCAGCGTGCCCCTACGTGGGATGTGGGTTCACGTATGTGCCGAATGACACCACCGTGGGCGTGTGGTCGGGACGATGGCGCGACACGGGTGTCGCCACTACGTACAGCCTTTACTCCACGGTTACTTGGCGGTGTATGCCTGCCTTTGCCGCTTTTCACGCCCTGAGTCCATGCCCGGGAACCGCCACCAGACAGGAAATGATTGTGGTTGACATTGCCAGCAGTCGGTAGCATGATTGCTACAAGGGGCAGCGTTTGCCACTGTCGATCCGTGAGTGCGTGAACCATGACCTGCGATCGGTCGGTACCTTCGCTCGGTGGGGCTTGTTGGCTTATCGCATGAACCGGATCGAAAGACAAGCACGGGGCGAAGAGGTTCCGCGTCTTGTTGAACGGATGGACAGCCTGCTGCTCCGGGAGGTGTGATATGAAACGTGTTCTTCTCCTGGTACTGGCAGTGGTGGTTGCAGTGCTGCCCGCAGGGTGTCTGGTCACCCCGGAACCGGAGCAGTCGCCGCCAACCGCGTACATCGACGGGATCTCTCCCTCGAGCCCCACTGAAGGTGACGTGATCTCCTTCATCGGCCACGGCACGGATGAGGATGGGACGGTCGTCGGCTATCGCTGGAGCTCCAGCATCGATGGAGATCTGGGCGCTACTGCCTCGATTGAGGCACAACTGAGCCCGGGAAACCACGTCATCTCTCTGATGGTGCAGGACAACCACGGCCACTGGTCTGAGGAAGTCCGCAGGTCTATAACGGTGGCAGCCGCCGCGCAGGAGCCGGAGCCTGAGCCGACACCCACCCCGACGCCCACGCCCGACCCGACACCCGAGGTCGAGGAGGCGCCTGTGGTGAACTTCTTCACGGCAGCCCCCGGGGAGATCGACGAGGGAGGTTCGGCAACGCTCGCCTGGGAGGTCACCGGGGCGGACAGTGTGACCATAGACCACGGTGTCGGCGCCGTGAATAACGCAGGAGTGACGGTGATCTCACCATCCGATACCACCATTTATACCCTTACCGCGACCAACTCCGTCGGCAATGTGGAGGTCAGTGTGGTAGTGCTCGTCAACCCGGCGGTGTCTCCGGATGTCGACAAGCCGGATCTGGTAGTCACCTCCATCGTGCGTGATGGCTCGACGATCAAGTACACAGTCAAGAACCAGGGCACAGCGAATGCCGGTCCTTCGAACTCGCGCGTCTTTGTCGACGGGGTCGAAAAGGCCGCTCACACCATCGGGTCGCTTGCCGCCGGTGCGTCGAGGACGGAGAGCTTCAGCTTCACGTACGAGTGCTCCGGCACATCCGACGTCGTGACGGTACAGGTCGACAAAGACAACATGGTGGATGAGAGCAACGAGGACAACAACACGTTCACGGACACCTGGTATTGCATATTCGTACTACCGGATCCGGGAATCATTCTTCCTCCAATCACACTTCAGCCGGACCTGACGGTAACCAATGTCTGGGCGTCCGGGAAGAGGATTCACTACACGATCGAGAACATCGGGTCGCTCGCATCATCGCCAAGCACCTCGAGACTGTACGTCAGCGGCTCCCTTGTGACCTCCGATAACGTTCCCACCATAGCTGCGGGAGGGTCTCTGGACAGGGAATTCCCGCATTATGTCTTCAATTGTCTCTTCCCCATGATGAAGACAGTGGCAGTGGAAGTGGATGCGGAGGACACCAACAACGAATCGAACGAGCTCAACAACCTCATGAAGGTATCGCTGCTATGCAAGTAGTGTAGAGATTGAGAGGGGCCCCGGCGGCAATCATGCGGGCAGGGTCCCTCAGTGCAGCGCGCAACATCGGATGAGGAGGCCAGGGGTGCATCGGGATGTGCCCGGTTGGTTACGCGTCGGGGACGCATACATTCGTCCCGCCGCGGGGAGGAATGGGCGGTCTGTGTAGGGACGCCACATGTGGCGTCCGTTGTTCCAATCACCAGTGCCGTTGTAATCCACAAATGCCTTCGCGCACCGGTCTATGGACGGGACAGGGTACACGCCTGCAGCGGGCGACAGGGATCATCCCACACGGCCACCCTGTGCGGGCGGATCTGAGACCCGCCCCTACGCCGAATGGGATTCACATGCGTGACAAATGACACCACCGTGGGCGTGCGACGCGGGACGATGGCGGGACGGATGTATCCGTCCCCTGCATATACCCCACCCCACCCATGAACGCGACGATGACGGGCACGCGGCAGCGTGCCCCTACGGGGTGTGGGGGTTCACGTATTGGATGGATGACACCCGTGCGGGCGTGTGAACGGGACGGCGGCGGGACGGATGTATCCGTCCCCTGCATATAGGTGGGGCATCGGGTGGTCTGGTGTAGATACCGGTTCCCACACCGACCCGCCAGGTGGGTGGTTGGGCGGTCTGTGTAGGGACGCCACATGTGGCGTCCGTTGATCCAATCACCAGTGCCGTTGCAATAGACAAACGCCTTCGCGCACCGGCCTGCGGACGGGCCAGGGTGCACGCCTTGCAGCGGGCGACCGGGATCATCCCACACGGCCACCCTGTGTGGGCGGGTCTGAGACCCGCCCCTACGCCGGAATGGGATTCACATGCGTGGCGAACGACACTACCGTGGGCCTGTTAGTCGGACGATGGCGGGTCGGTGTGGGAACCGACCCCTACGCCGGAATTGGCATTACGCGCGTTGTTGATATCCACCAAACGCGGGCCTGTGATCCGGGCGATGGCGGGCCGGATGTATCCGGCCCCTGCACATATGCGGGGCGCCGGGCGGTCTGTTGTAGGGCGCCGGTTCCCACACTGGCCCGCATGGTGGTGTGGGGTGGATATACGTAGGGGACGCATACATGCGTCCCGCCCGGAGGCTGCTGGGTGTTCTCATGTAGGGGTCGGTTCCCACACCGACCCGCATGGTGGGCTGCCGGACGGTCCCCGTACGGACGCCAGATGCGGCGTCCGTTGTTCCGATCATCAGCGCCGTTGCAATCCTTAAA
>PUMK01000277.1 GCA_003551325.1 Candidatus Acetothermia bacterium
CATGGCTGAGCGTAGAGATGATAGCCTTGGGCCTGTGGCGGCGAAGGTAGCGGACAAGCCCCGGCAGGCTGGTAAGCACGCGGGACGCACCAAGATCGACGCAACGAAGCCCGTCCGGAACCAGCGAGAGGAACTCCCCCTGTGCTCTGGCCAACACGAGCTCCACTTCCACACCCCGAGCGTGCAGGCTCCGGGCCACATCAAGCATCGCACGCTCTGCTCCGCCCCCGGCCAGAGAAGGGAGGAACACCGCCACATCCACCGATCCTGCTCTACGCGCCATTCCCTGGACCGCCAGTTCCTTCGGCGGCGCCTGCCACGGTGCCCTCCGTCCACCGAAGACTGAACAGAAGACCGATCACATACCAGTGGAACACGTCTCCCACAAAGGGCCCTGCGTTGTGTAGCAGGCTGTTCAAAAAGTAGGACAGCATCGCGCCGGCACAGCCCGCGACCAGCCATTCGCCCTCCCGCATCGCGGTCGTCCCCAATGCGTTCCACAGACCACGGACACGCTTCACCACCAGTCCGTAGAACAGGATCAGTAGACCAAACCCTGGGAAGCCATAGCAGACGAGCACGTTGAGGAGTTGGTTGTGAGTCCTGTGGCGCAAGATCTCCTCCTCGAGGCGCGGCTCTACCTCTGCAGGAATGTAGGTTTCGTCGATCTCGTACATCCCTGTGCCAAGCGGGTGCTGGAGCGCGTAACGCACAGCCGTCAGTTGCATCGGGATACGCACCTGTGCCGAGCGATCCTCCATGCCCACAAACCTCACCGGATCGAACGCCAGACCTACAGCGAAGTAGAGCGCCACTCCCAGGACAAGCGCAACCGCAAGGGGGAACATAAGCTTCCGGCGCCTGTTGAACCTCAGAAGGAAGCACACAAATGCTGTTCCCATGAATCCCGCGCCTACAGCTGACCGCGATCCCGACACCAAAAGGGCCAACCCAAGCGCGACCACCGTTCCCGCAACGACTACTCTGAGTGCCTTCTTGCCCGCGAACACCCCACTCACAAGTAGCCCGACAGCCAGCGGCACTGCCACAGCCATCTGATATCCGAACAGAATCGTCGTTGGTGCAAGCCCGGGCGCCGAGCGACCTGCATCGGGGGTTGACTGGGGACCGCCGCCGACGAGTTCCCACAAGCCCACAAATGGCGCCCCAGCGAAGTGTTGTCCAATACCCACGACAGCCGACACCACGAATCCAACGAGCAACACAGCCACGAACACGAGCGCTGTCGACCTGGAGTCTACTGAGGTGAAAACAGCAAATGCAATCCCTATCCCCAACCCCATCTGCAACACGGGCCACAGCCCCGCTGGATAGTGGCTCGAGATCCAGTACACCGCAGCAGCCCATGCCAGAAGAGCGCCCGATACAGCCAGCAACCACCTGAAGTCCTTGTCAAGTGTCGGTCTCCTGGTCAACACCGTCCACAGCCCAGCCAGTACCACGGCAAGACCCGCCAGCATGGCACTCGGGGTAAGGCGAACAGGTGTCACGTAGGAACTCACCCACAGATATGCGAGAGCAGAGGAGACCAGTACCCCAAACGCAATCCTTTTGAGCTTGGTAGAGAGTTCGTATATCCGCATCCCTCTCCTCAGCGAACCGAGACCCTCGAGCGCTCCACCTGCTCGGCAATCAGCTTCTCGTAGGCCGGGACAACCACATTTGCATCGTACTCCCGGGCCCGCTTCGCGGCATTCTTCCCCAAAGCCGTCCGTAGCGCTGCATCGTTGAGCAGCTTCGAGATGGCCTGAGCCAAGCATTCAGGACTCATATCGTCCACTAACAGGCCGTCAACGCCATCTCGTACGAGTTCGGCGGGGCCGCCAGAACCGGCCCCTGCCACCACGGGTCTGCCACAGGCCATCGCCTCAAGCACAGCGTACCCGAACCCCTCCCACCTGGCAGGATGCACGAAGACCGTTGCTTGGGCCATGTACTTGTACGGGTTGGCGACGCTCCCAGTGAACAACACGCGTTGGGAGACACCGAGCTCTCCCGCGAGACGCTCCAACCTCCGCCGCTCCGGCCCACCTCCCACCAACACCAAACAAGCTCCCTTCTCTTTCGCCAGACGGGCAAAAGCCTCGACCAGCAGCGCGTGGTTCTTCTGCTCGTTGAGTACGCCAACAGCGAGAATCGTTACCCCACACCCGGCCGCGAATGCATCATCCACTGCTTCCTGAGCTCGTTCGCTGACACGCTCCAGATCAATCGGATTCGGGATCACCGTAACCCGTTCCGCGCCAACACCCAGACGCTCCACAACGTCATCCTTGGCTGCCTGCGATGGGACGATCACCACATCGGCGCGCGAGAAAAGCGCTCCGGTCACCTTGCGACGGAACCACCCGGTCACTGGACCCACATCGTTGGACCACGCACGGGATTTGATGTTCCCCATGCGAACGAGCAACCGCCTGGGAACGCCGGTAAGCAGCCGGGCGACAACAAGCGCATTACACAGCCATGTTACGTCGCCGATGACAACATCAGGACATTCCCTCCGTAGGACCGCGTGCAATCGATATGCGTACACGAGTCCCCGCACCAATCTCACTCTGGCCCAGGCAGGCATCTCCCCGGACACAGAAGAGAACTGCACCTCGGAAGGAAGCACTCCTTCAGGTGGCGCCTTGAACGTGAGCACTGAGAACTCAAACGCATCCGTATCCAGAAACACAGCTAGGCACTGCGCAAGCCTCGTCGTTCCGCGTTGACCCAGCGCCGGGACCACGTAGCAGACCTTTGCTCTGCCCATGGATTCAGCTCCTCGCACCCCAAGACTCCCATCATCCCATTGTCACACAGAGCGGGCACCATTTCCTTTATACTCTCCATGTTCCACCGTTCACAGCACCCCGTTCGCATCTCTGAGCAGGCGAACAGAGAAGGGGGTTCCAAGTACAGCAAGGCAGACCCCAGCTCGAAAACCACGCGCCGCGAACTGCGCACTCACCGCAGCAGATACAGCCAGATGGCCAATCCCCCAAACCCCGCCTCAACCCCCATCAGAAGAAGCACCAAGGTTCGCTCGTGCAGCCCCCCGAACAGCTTCAGCAACGCCTGGCCCAGTCCACGGGGCACAGGCTGGGGGCAGTAGAGCTTGCCGTCCTCTCTCGGCTCGCCAAAGCTCTTCCTGAAGCCGG
>PUMK01000311.1 GCA_003551325.1 Candidatus Acetothermia bacterium
CACGGGGACAGCGAGCGGTAGCTTGATCTTTGTGAGGAGCTGGCGTTCGGACATCCCCATGCCCCGCCCGGCGTCGATAATCGCCGGGCTAACCTCGACGATGGCCGTATAGGTGTTCCGCACGATGGGAAGGAGTCCGTACAGGGCAAGGGCGATCACCACGGGCAAGAATCCGATACGCGGCAAGCCCATCGCCCCGAGGACACCCATCAGGATTCCGTACATCGCAAGTGACGGGACCGTGATGAGCATGCTGGCAAGGTACAGGACGAGTTCAGCGGTCTTCTCCCGGCCTCTTCCCGAGATGTAGATCCCCAGCATCATGCCCACCAGCACACCGACCCCGTTGGCGACCAGGATGATCCTAAGGTGCTCTACGGTCAGCTGGCCGATGTACGCCCAATTGTTGTTGACCCACCTCCACGTATCCTGTAGCACATCTCCATACTAGGCACCTGGGGTAGCATATGCAACCCCTGACCGGCACTGTAGAAACGCGCTTGATGCTGATAGAAACAGGCGTTCCGTGGTTCCTAGGACGTCACTCTAACGCCAAATCACAGGACGTTCCAAGACCCTCCCGAGGATTCACAACCACGAGGTAACCTACAGGTGAACACCGCACCTTGAGCCCACATACTTCGCACCAAGGTCCGGTCTCCGTGAGCCTCCACGAACTGCCTCCCATACGTGGACACGCAGGATCCGCACGGTAGAACCGTTCAACAATGTCATTGCGTTGAATGCCTGAAGGAGTGTGACGGTCGATTGTGAACTCCGTGTGAAGGTGGCGTCCGCCTAACCATGCACGGCGCGGAACGCAAGGCAGCCGTTCTGCCCACCGAACCCAAACGAGTTGGACAACACCGTCTGTACGGGGCTCTTGCGTGGAAGCTCCGGAACGTAATCGAGATCACACTCAGGATCCCTTTCCCGCCACGTCAACGTCGGGGGGATCAGACCTTCGGTCAGAGCGAGCAACACCGCTCCCGCCTCCACCGCACCGGCTGCCCCCAGAAGGTGGCCGATCTGAGCCTTGGTGGACCTCACCGGGATCGCGTATGCCCGGTTCCCAAACAGGTCTTTGATGGCCCGCGTTTCCGAGCGGTCATTGAGTGTGGTCGACGTTCCGTGTGCGTTGATGTGGTCCACATCCTCGGGGGTAAGACCACCGGACGAGAGCGCCCGGGCCATAGCTTCGCGCGCTCCCTCCCCACCTTCAGGAGGTGCCGTAATGTGATATGCATCACACGTAGCGCCGAAACCCACGATCTCGGCCAGCGCTTCCGCGCCCCGTCGGCAGACGTGCTGCTCCGATTCCAAGAGTAGCATCCCCGCACCTTCCCCCATCACGAATCCGTCTCTGTTCACGTCAAAGGGTCGTGACGCCGTTGCCGGATCAGGGTTGGGCGTCAACGCCCCCATACGATCAAACGCGGCGAACACGAGCGTCAGCATCACCGATTCCGCTCCACCGGCCAGCGCCCAATCTACCAGACCACTACGCACATAGTCCCAGGCAAGCCCTATGGCGTGCGCCGCAGCCGCGCAGGCGGTGACCACGCCAAGCGAGGGCCCCGTGACCCCGACGTGAATGGCCGTCTCTGCTGCGGGAGCGTTGGGCATCATCACCGGCGCGAGAAACGGCGACACCTTGGCCGCACCACGTTCGAGCAGCGTGAGGTGGTTGTTCACCATCGCCTCCATCGCCCCGATCCCGGTGCCCACAACAACGGCTCCACGCGCCCCATCACGCTGGCTGAGCTTTCCGTGATCAAGCGCCAGTTTCGCAGCCGCGACAGCCAGCTGGCTCGCCCGACCCATGCGACGCGCCTGCTTCTTATCCATGAACGACGCTGGCTCGAAGTCGCTGCATGGCGCACCCACCGACACGCGTAGCCCATCCAGATCGAGCTGGTCGTCCACCCTAACGATGCCACTACGGCCCGTGCGCAACCCATCGAACAACGCCTCTCTACCGACACCCAACGGGGAGACAACACCCAGGCCGGTGACGAACACCCTCTCAGGCATCGTTTGGAACAACGCGATCCGCGAGGATCAGTACGCCCTGCCGCTCCACACGAACAACCCCGCGCCGCACGTGGTACGACAGTTCCCCGTCCGATGCCCAGATGCGCAACGGGGCATCGCGAAGGCCGAAGACCGCCGGGGCATGCCCGGGGCGTATCCCCAGCCACCCAACCGGAGTCCTGCAACTGACCTGAGATGCTTCCACGTCCAGGACAACACGGTCCGCGGCCAGGAGTTTGCAGGTCATCATAGTGCAGACTATAGCGGGCCCTGACCGGGTGTGCTAGCTTCCTGAGCGCTGCATTGGTCGCTCAGCGCCGCAGCTGATGGTGCCAGAACACCTCCACCAGGCTGTTCATGTGGGCAAGCGTTCCCGAATCCACCCGCAACCCACCCACCCGGTCCAGGGGCAGTCGTGTCAGGGCCGCCATGCTCCGCCAGACCTTGGGTGGCACTACGGTACCGCCACCTCCACAGGACCGACACAGCAAGCCCCCCCTACCCGGATGCCACGTGAGTGCCTGGGGGCTCCCGCAGGCGAGGCACCCCTCCAGGCAGGGCTTGTGGCCCGCCACGGCGAGCAGGTGAAGCGAGAAGGCCACCCTCCCCACCGCTGGCTCCACCCCCCCTGCCAAGGCCCGCAGAAACGCTTGTACCTGCCCGTAGATCGCATGGTCGGGTGTCTCAGCCGGGAGGACGCGATCGGCCAACGCCAGCCCCCACAGCGCTGCCTCAAGGCGATCGAGATCCTCCCGTAGCAGGGGGAACGACTCCAGCAGCGCCGCCTCCCTGAGGAGATGCAGGCCCTTCTTCCGAACGTAGTAGATCAGCTGTACCCGGTTGGCCAAGTCCAATGCCCCGCCAAACCGCGAGGTTGCTCGCCGTACTCCTTTGGCCAACAAAGAGAGCTTTCCGTGACGAGGCGTGAGCACGGTGAGGATTCGATCGGTCTCAGCGTAGTCGCGCATGCGAAGCACCACACCTTCATCACGATCGAGTGAGGCCACGGTCAGTCGGAGGCTCCCTCCAGGATCGCCAAGCTTCGTGAGGCCCCCAGTCGGGCTGCACCGGCTTCCACCATGCGCACAGCGGTTGCGTAATCGCCGATGCCACCGGCTGCTTTTACGCCCAC
>PUMK01000087.1 GCA_003551325.1 Candidatus Acetothermia bacterium
CGGCACCGCGGCCCGTCCCTGAGCCACGGTGTTCAGCACCTTCCCGGTATACCGGCTGGTCTCGTCTTCGAACGCCCAGGCCACTGCCACCGATGCATCAAGCACCAACAAAGGCTCAGTTTCCATCTCGGCCTTCGTCGATCAGTTCGCGAACGCGGATCGGTCTGAGCTTCCTCCCCGTGCGGAATCGGCGGAGCTCCGTGGCCACCCGTTCGGGATCGGTCTGCGGACCCACCGGAGCCAAGACCGCCACCGGCACACCGTGTTTGGTGATCACCACCCGCTCCCCCCGTGCCACCCGGTCAAGAAGCTGCGATAGATGCGTCTTGGCCTCGTACGCTCCCACCTCAGTCATTGCCCCTCCTTTCGACCAGTCGCCGACCAGTATAGGGTGGGCGTTGCTCGTTCACAACAACCTTGCGATGATCCAGCTGAACACCCCTCAGCATCCTGCCCGTCTCCGTGTGCCATGTAGTCTGGCACGCGTTGCACCAAGGTGCGAAGTAGGAGCCATAGGTTCCATAGGTGCTTGAGGGCCGCCCCGCCAACGGGGTTGCTGTTCCCACAAGCCGCTTGGCTTCAGCCAACCCGGAACGTACATTGGGGGTGGAGGGTAACGTTGCTGTTCCCACAAGCTACAAGCCCCAAGCGGATTGCCCCTTCACAGCAAGCGCATGTGCTCGCCCGCGGCGGCATGGTTCAGCCGGTCGTCGAACGAGGAGAACATGATCTGTTCCTGAACCCGCTGTCTCACGGTCAGGGCCGACGCAAGCTGGAGGGCGTCCCCTGCCCGCAGGGGGTGTCGCTCCGCAAGGTCGGCCGCCCCTTGGCACAGGCCTTCCGACACCTCCACGACCAGGTATCTTGCCCAGTCTTCCTCCAGGCATGCCTTGAGGTAGCTGTGATCGGCTGTCTCCAGCGTCCCCGCGCGGAGCTTGCGGGCGAGCGCTGCGTGCGCCTCGACGAAGCTCAGGCGGCTCGTGGCCACGGTGGATGCCTGGGCCACGGCCTCCCGCACCTCCGCGGACGCAATCTCCTCCGTATACAGCTTGAGCAGGGCGCTTGTGTCCAGGTACAGGATCATCGCCTGTCTTCGAGGGCGATTTGCGACAGCGACCGTCCGGCAAGCTTCACCGGCCGCCTGGCTCCCTGCGGCTTGCCGCCGGACCACGTGGCCACGCCTTCTCTGACCATGGTCAACACCCCTGGGTCCACATCGCTTGCCCCTTGAGCGGGCGTGATCAGAGCGATGACCTGGCCACGGTCTGTGATCTCCACGCACTCCCCCTGCTTCACCCGTCTCAGATACGCGCTCAGCCGATCGCGCAGCTGTCGGACGCCGACCCGATGGGCCATCGATGGTCACCTCTTGCGAACATGTGGTCACATTATCGGTGTATGACGCCACATAAGCAACAACGGGGCCAGCCGGTGGGGTGCCCACAACCGCGGCGGTTCGCTCCCGGTGCAGCGTCCTGTAGCCTGCCTACAACGTTGGCGGGGCCTTCCCCGCCGGCACATTCAACGTCCCAGACCAGCTGGTGGGCTGCCACCAACGGGGTTGCAGTTCCCACAAGCTACAAGCCGCTGGCCACGGGCGGATTCCCACAGGCCAGAGTGCACTCACCGAACGAGCTGGACCTCCACGTCGATCTCCAGGTCCGCCCAAGTGCGGTCGGCGGTGACGACCGGCAGGCCAAGCCGGCAGGCAAGAGCGAGGCATGCACGATCTCCCAGTGAGCGCCCCCACGGCCTGGCGTGGGGCCAAAACGCTGCGGCCAGCTCGGCCTCCTCCACACCGAACGGCACAATAGAGAGCCCCAAGGCCTCCAGGTCTTCCCGCAGCCCCTCCATGTCGACGCCGCTCTGGGTCGCCTTTTGCAGGACCTCCGACCAGTTGACCGCCGAGATCGCCGACCGCTCGATCTTTCCGGCAACCTGTGCCTCGCCCGACTCTCCCTGAAGCGCTGCCAGGAGCGCTGAGGCATCCAGCACGTGTTGGGCCTGACTCAACGTATCTCCTCCCGCTGGGCTTCGGCGCGGCGCTCGGCGATGAGCGCGTCCGCCAGTGAGCTATCCGTGGGCAGTCCCTCAAACCTCTTCCTGACGGACTGCCACAGCCGCTGGCGCGGTTCCAGCACCAATCGTCCGTCGACGACCCGCGCGACAAGCCGGGACCCCGGGTGCAGGGACAGCGCTTCGCGCAACGGCGCTGGGATCACCAGCCGGCCCTGCTTCCCAAGCCTCACCTCAGCCCTATCCATCTCTGCCATAACCCAGCCATTATACCACAGGAGCCATAAGGTGGCACAATAGCAGCGAGCTGCCACGAAGGCGGGTCTTCTACACAGTACAAGCTGTGCTTGCCCGAACCACTTGGATAACTGGGGGACGTAGTCTCGCTCGAACCGTGGCTCACCCATCGCTGAGCTTCGGCAAAGGGTGCGCAGGCCGGTCGACGCCGACCTGCCGCGCCGCTCCCTCTGTAGCGTCGGGTTTTGTGTGTGCCCGACGTTGACTGCGGCTTGCCCCAACGCTATCAGGGCGCTTCCCGACGGCATGCTGTGACCGTACCGCCCCAGCTTCTCGCCACCCTCCCCTTCGAAGTAGAGGCTTGTGGTGTCGAAGAAGACGAGGTCAAGGGTGGGTGAACATGCCGCCTCCCGACTCTGGCATTGCTCAGAGTCCCGTGACAGCTAAGGCCACGCCCCTGTATAGTGTGATCAGCTCATCCGCCATGCGCGGAAGGAGTACCGACGCCGTTCTTCTCCACAGGAGGGCGGCGTCAGCTGCTTGTAGCCCTTCTCATGTCCCGCTCAAGCCTGCGTCTTGTATGCTCCCGGTCCGTCAGGTAGGCGGTGATCAGCTGCCAGTATCTCTCTCTTTCTGCGAGCACCACCAGATACTCTCTTGCATACCAGAGGCACATCCGCCTGTCGCTCCCCCCTGCGCGTCGGCCAGGTCTCGACCCTTGCGTCCTGTTCGTTCTCGATGACCGCCCGCACCCAGCTGATGCGTTCGCACCGCCTCAGGTCGGGTGTGCGCTGCTCCTCCGTTTCGCCAGCCTGGACACAGTGCCAGAATCCGGCCTCCTTCTGATCGTGCTGGATGTCACGCCGGCAGCGGACCCATCGGCCATGGAACCGGGGCTGGGACTCAATGAAG
>PUMK01000292.1 GCA_003551325.1 Candidatus Acetothermia bacterium
AGGGCATCGGAGTCCGCTACATACCGTTCGACAATCCGGACGTCCACAGGGTCCCCTTTCTGAACAAGAATCTACGTTATGTATGATACAACGGACAGGGGTCCCCCGTCAACGACCCACACGACCTGGCGTCAACCAAGCTCGGTCAGCGCCTGGCGCAGGTCCCCCACCAAGCGATGGAGACCATCGTTACCCAGCTCGCTGAAGAAAGGCTCGAACGCCTCGGTCACATAAGGCCGCAGACGAATCCGGTACGTGGTCCCCCGGGAAAGGCGCTCCCGGTGGAGCAGACCCATCTCCACCAGTTCGCTGGGCGGCTCACTGACAAGCGCTGCCTCAGCGCAGTCGATCCACGCAGCCAGCTCGGTGGTTGTGTAGGCTCGTGGCTCTCGGGAGGCCAGGAAAGCCAGCAAGCGCTTTTCGTGGACAGGCCTGCGGTCCAAGCGGCGTATGAGCCGGGCTCGCTGTCGGAGGATTTCGTCGGGGAACGTCTCCAACGCCTCCTCGGTGTCGTTGTCCCGCCGCACCCAATGGGGGACAACGTTGTCATCCTCCTCTCCCCACGACTCGTGGGCACCTGCGTCCACAGGTTCGGCGTTCTCGCGATCATCTACAGGTGGGGGCGTCCCCGCTGAGCCCATCCGATTGCGCAGCCATGCCTCGCGAAAGGCAACATCCGATCGCGGTTGATCGGCTTCCACATGGCCTGCAACATGCGTCGGACAGGCATCAGCCCGCGCCTGCTGGATGGCCGCCAGGATCTCCCCACGCACCTGTCGAAGCTTGGGGGTCTCCACAGGGCGAAAGGCCGGGGTGAACCCACCATGGAAGGTCTCCCTCAGGCGCACGCTGACCTTCCGTACGGTTTGGCTGGTGAAGAAGATGCACGAGCCCGTGGCCAACGCCGCTACTTCCTCCTTCACCTCCGCCTTTCGCCAGGGCAAGATCTCGCTGTAGACACGCATGTCGGCCTCGTGCACCACCCGGTGCAGGAACATCATCCCGGCCTGGGTGAGTACGTCCTTCTCCACCTTTGCTGACCGTTGGGAGATGATCACAGTTCCCAGTCCACGCTTGCGGCCCCGTAGGGCGATGCGCGCCACCGTATCCTTCAGCGGCGAGCGCACGCCCTGCGGAATGAACTCATGACACTCCTCGATGCCGATCATGTAGGGTTTACGGAGCTTCCCGGCAACCGCCCACAGCCTCGCCAGGTACGCCAAAACGAACGCATCACGGTCGTCGGAGAGCATACCGGAGACATCGACCACCACCGGAATCCCCTCCCTTAGTGAGACCTCGGCGACCCCCGCGGCTGACTCGGCGTCCAATTCGATGTCCACGTTCTCGCCCTCGCCAACGACAAGGACCTCGTACTTCTCCTTAAGTCCGAAGTACTCGCCATCGGTGTCGATAATGGAGAGGGGGTAGCGGGCCGCGAGAAGCTCTTCGAAGATCACACCCGCCGTATTCGACTTCCCCGAGCCACGAATGCCCAAGATCGCCGCGCACTGCCCGATGGCCTCGTCGAGTCCCAACTTGATATCTGGCCCTATGTTGAGCGTTCCCATGTCCCCAGCAGCCTAGTCGGCAGCCTTTGGATCACCAAGGTAGGGAGCGACCCCATCAGGGGACATCGGGGGGGGAACGGACGTTACACGTGACCGCTTACACGACGAGCGGCCTCGGCGAGCGCCTCCTGGCGCGTTCGAACCACACCACCCAAGACCAGTTCGTGGATTTCCTCCAACACGCGTCCAAGCTGAGGTCCGGGGGACATTCCCAGCGCAACAAGATCGTCCCCGTTCAGCAGTTGACGGGCACGCTGTACGCCCTGCAAGCGTTCCACATGGACCAGCAACCCCACCACGTGGGCAAGGAGGGGCTTCCATGCAGACGCTTTGTGGGCTGACCCTTCCGCATCGCAGATCATGAGCCGCACGAGATCGGCAAACAACGGGTAGCGCTTGTCGAGATCGTCGTAGGACGCTCCGGGGCATTCGCTGACGGAGAGCAACCGCAACTGCTTGCCCAGCCCCATATCCTGAAGGCGGGCGGCGCGCATGTGTTCGCGCACAAGGTGGACCACCCCGTTCACTTGGCGGGCCGGAAGGCGCAACCTGCGGAGCGCCTCCTCGGCAATCTTGGCGCCCAAACGGCAATGCCCACTCATATGCTCACCGAACCATCGTTCCAACGCTACCGGCTTGCCGACATCGTGAAGCAGGATACCGAGCTTGAGGTAAGGGTCATCCCACAGACCGTCCGCAACCTCGAGCGCAGCGCAGGTGTGCGCGAACACGTCGCCCTCAGGGTGGTACACCTCCGATTGCGGAACACCGTCCAACGTCGCCACCTCCGGCAGAATCCGCGACAGAAGACCCGTAGCATGCAGCAGGCGGATGCCCATCGCCGATCGAGGAGTGGCCAACAGACGAAGGAACTCGTCGCCGATCCGCTCCCATGACACCTGCGTGATCGCCTGCGCATGACGACAGACGGCGTCCTCCGTTGCCTTGTCGATACCGAAGCCAAGTTGACAGGAGAAGCGCACCGCACGGAGCATACGCAGCCGGTCCTCCGAGAGCCTGCGGTCCGGCGAGCCGATCGTCCGGATGATGCCCCGCTCGATATCCGCAAGCCCACCGACCAGATCCATGACCTGTCCGTCACGTGCGGCAACGAGCCCGTTGACGGTGAAGTCCCGTCGCTTGACATCGTCTTCCAAGGTCCCCCAACGCACCTCTTGCGGATGCCGTCCGTCTGGGTAGTCACCCTCCGTGCGGAAGGTGGCCACCTCGTAACGACGACCATCGGGCGCCACCACAACGACCACACCGAACGCCTTGCCCACTTGCAGGGTCTTGAAACCCTTGAGCAGTTCAAGAACTCGTTCGGGAGGAGCCTCGGTTGCGATGTCGACGTCTTTGGGCACCCAAGCACAGCGTTCCCGAACGGCAAGGACGCCATCGCGCACGACGCCTCCCACCAGCACGGACCGGTACCCGGCCCCTTCCAGTCGCCGCGTGATCTCCTCAGCCGCAGGATGTTCAGCAAACACCGCGCCGATGTGTATGTGCACAGCGCATTATCACTGGCCACGCGTTGGGGCCCAAGTGTTCCGAGCCTCTCCTTGAACAGAACCCGCTTGAGGGC
>PUMK01000017.1 GCA_003551325.1 Candidatus Acetothermia bacterium
CTGGGGATGTTGGCCGCGGGACGCCACACCTAGACCTACCAGGACATCGACCCTACAAGCTCGTATCGCTCCACTGCCGCAAGCGATCAACGCACCACCAGCCAAGTACCCGCACCCAGCGCCACAAGACCAATGATCCTCGCGAGATCCAACGGTCGCACAGACGCCCCCAGCCAACCATGGTGATCAAGCACCGCACCCAGAAGAAGCTGCGCGACAACCGCCAACGTCAACGTCGAGGCAAGCCCCAGCCGTGGCACCGAGCAGCTCACCGCCCCCACGATGACGACCCCGAGGAAACCAGCTGTGAACGCATACCACGGTACCGTGCGCCACTGTCCAATGCTCCCCCCACGAAGGACGAGGATGAGCACCCCAGCGACGAGGAACCCACCCAAGTGCACGATGAACGTACTCTCAGCCACCCCCAGCTTGGCCCCAATCACCCCGGAGAACAGCGACTGAAGGGCAATGGCCACACCACCCACGAGGGCCACGAGAACGGCGGACAACTCTATCGACAACGGGCTCCTCCTTGGTTCACACACACCGGGTTCACGTATCCGCTTCCCGGTGTATCGTCATCTTGGTACGGATGCTCATCCTTCACGAGTCTGTCTTAGGGGGCCATGGAACAGATCAACTCCCATGCTGCGCGTACGTGGTGTTGCTCAGTTCTTGGCTGCCCTACGCACAACCGCAACGTGAGACGATCGTCTATCACCGTATGACTGAGGTACACCTTGCCCGATCCGTTGAGTTCATCAAGAAGGCGACGGTTCACCGCATCCCCTCCCCGATGGCGAAAGCACACCAGGTTGAGCGTGGTTGGAGCGGCAAGCTCAAAATCGGTCGCATCATGAACCCAACCAGCAAACTCCTTCGCAAGCGCAATGTGCTTCCGTACCTGGCATTGCAGACCCCGAATCCCATAGTGATGGATGACAAACCACAGCTTAAGCGCACGAAATCTTCTTCCCAGCGGAATTTGCCAATCGCGATAATCGATCACCGCACCTGATTCCGAAGCTTGGTTACGCAGGTACTCCGGAAGAACAGAGAGCGCGCTCAGCAAGGGCGCCCGATCAGCAACGAAAAAACAATCGCAGTCGAAGTTGGTCAGCATCCACTTGTGCGGGTTCACACAATAGCTGTCCGCAAACTCAAGACCGTCATTGAGGTAACGGTATTCGGGGCACAATGCCGCGGTGCCGGCCATAGCGGCGTCCACATGTAGCCACAACCCCTCGCTTCGGCACAACTCGCCAATCGCGCGCACCGGGTCTACGGCCAACGATGAGGTGGTGCCCACCGTAGCACAGACGAAAAATGGCTCCTTACCCTGCTTGCGATCGCGGGCGATCGCTGCCGCAAGCAGATCAGGGTTCATGCGCAGCATCGGATCAGTGTCCACTGCGCACAGACCAGACCGACCAATACCAGCGATCGCCGCAGCCTTCTCCACCGAAGAGTGCGCCTGCGTCGACGCATACGCTCGCAACGGAGCACGCAGCCCCTGTAGGCTGCATGCGAAGCCTGTAGCGCGCTCTCGAGCAGCCAACATCGCGCACAGCGTCGCGCTCGACGCGGAGTCCTGGATCACACCCCCTCCACTCGAAGAAGCTCGAAAGTCATCGGGGAGTCCAAGCATGCGTGTCATCCAGTCCATCACATGGCTCTCAAGCTCCGTGCACGAAGGGCTCGTAGCCCACAGCATGCCCTGTGTGCCCAAGCCCGCGGCCAGAAGCTCTCCAAGCACAGACGGCCCCGACACGTTCGCGGGGAAGAAGGCAAAGAAGTTCGGGGACTGCCAATGCGTCAGTCCCGGCACAACCACATCGTCGAGCAAGGCCATGAGTTCATCGAAGGGGCGTCCCTCCACCGGCGGTTCCTGGGGAAGCTTGGCCCGGACAGCGCCGGGTTCAACCTGGGCCAGTACTGGGAGCGTCTCCACGCACTCCCAATAGTCTGCGATCCAATCCACGATTTGACGCCCATGCCGGCGAAACTCCTCCGAAGACATGTGGTGACGCCGATCCCCCACCTCAGCCCCTTCACGCATCAAGGCCAGCCCCCCTAGGGGGTCGTCGGGCTGATGGCAACGCGTGACGGCACCGCGTGCGCACCCTCCCACACCACCTTGCGAAAGTGCTCGGGATCCGTGTTCCCCTCCGTATTAAGGAGTAGAACTTGGGCATCCTTTCCAAGGCCCAGTAGATCGCGCAGTGGTGACACCTCCGGCCGCTGCATCACGAAGGTGAGCACACCCAAGGTCACCGCGCCCGACTCACCGGACACCACGAAAGGATCGCCTTCAAGAGGCACAGCATACACGCGCATCCCGCGAGCGGACACGTAATCTGGGCATGCCACGAACACGTGCGCACAGTCCCTGAGGACAGGCCATGCCAACGGATTCGGGCGCCCACACGACAGACCAGCCATGATCGTGTCCAGAGGACCCTCGAACTTATACGACAACCCGTCCCCGATACGCATGGACTCAAAGAGGCACGCGGCCTTAGTGGGCTCCACAATCACGAACTTCGGAGAGGCCTCCCTCAACAACCCCCTGTAGAAGGCCACGGCCGAAGCGGCCAGTGAGCCGACACCGGCCTGGAGAAAGACGTGCGTGGGACGCATCACACCGACCCCTGCCAATTGCTCCTGGGCTTCAGCAAACATCGTCGTGTAACCCTGCATCACCCAACGGGGTATCTCTTCATAGCCTTCCCAAGCCGTATCGGAGACGACCTTCCAGCCGTTCTTGTGCGCATCCTCTTCGATCTGCGTGACCGCATCGTCGTAGGTTCCATCGATGACATGTAGTTCTGCTCCGTGGCCTTGGATCGCCCGAATCCGGGCGGGCGATGTGCCACGCGGCACGTAGATGACGGCTTTCTGCCCCAATTTGCTGGCCGCCCAAGCCACGCCCCGACCGTGATTACCATCGGTTGCGGAGGCAAAGGTTATCGTCCCAAGCTTCGCCCTGATCTCAGGCGAGATGAGCTCCGAGAACGACACATCACCGTCCAAATTGAGCTCCTGCTTCAACAGCTCGTAGATCGCGAACGACCCTCCCAGAATCTTGAACGAGGTCAACTGGGAGCGCTCAGCCTCGTCTTTGATCCACACACCAC
>PUMK01000122.1 GCA_003551325.1 Candidatus Acetothermia bacterium
CACCCAATGTGTCGTCCCCGCCGATGGAGACCAGGGCATCCAACGCACATTGGCGCCAGGTTTCCTTAATCGCGTCGAGTTTCTCCGTAGGTTCCCAACGCACTTCGCCGTTCAAGGTCACCTTTCGGAACGGATTCGTCCTCGACGTACCGAGGATCGTGCCACCCACATGAAGGATCCCCGATACGTCCCGGGCTCGCATGGGCCGGCCCGTGTTCTCCACCAGTCCGTGCCAGCCGTCCCGAAAGCCGATGACCTCGATGGATTCCTCCTGCGCTCGGCGGACGATGGCCCGCAGCGCAGCGTTGATCCCCGGGGAATCCCCCCCACCTGTTAGTAACCCAAGCGTCTTGATCTCACTCATGTTCTGCTCTCCCTGCTTGCTGTTCGTGTCCGGCCGGCCCGGTGCGGGTGCCGTTCTCTTCGCTCCACACTCCCTGGCCCGCCTGTTTCCCGATTGCTGGCGGGGCTTCGTCCCTTGCCTCACACGTCGGCAAGGGGAAAGGCCTCCTCCCCACAGCGTAACGGCCTGGGTCCGATGGTCAACCGTCCTGTCGGACGGTGATGCGTAGTTGGCCGTTCCAGTGCACCTCTGGGGGTAGCACGACCTCCCACACGAACACAGCGCACGTCCCCTGGTACACGAGCTCAAAGCCTGCCTCAGAGTTGTTGACCGTGTGCACAGGATAGCGCCAGAGGTCAGCCCCGGGGGTTGCCTGGATTGTGAGCGTCCATCCGTCCCATCGATTGACACAACGCAGGGTTCGCACGTTGCGTTCCTCGCCAGCGCTGGCCAGCTTCGCGTCATGAAGGACTCTTCCAGGCACTTCCAGGTAGCGATCTGGTGCATCGCCGGCCAGCAGTGCCAAGTTCAGCTCGGTTCCGAACCGTAGTCTTGCTGGGTGCTGGGCATGGTTCTCGATGTCCCAATGTGCTTCGACGGCTCCGTCTGCGTTGGCAAGGACGATGCGCTTGTGGATGGTCAAGGCTCCGTGGGGGAGCTCTTCGCAGCGACGCATACGGATACCGGTCCTCCCTTGCTCGAGCGGGAGGAGTGCAAACGGGCGCGCGGCAAAGCCGATCGTCTGTGCCTCGCGCCCCGCAGCAAGGTCCTTCCAGGTGGCTTCGGGCAGAAGCAGGTAATCGACAAGCGAAGCCCTCAGGTGGCGGTCGTACTGAAGGTACTGCTCGAGGCCAGGTTGTTTGGCCGTTGCCCGTTCGTGGATGCTCTTTGCGCTCTCGTCGGGCTCGGTTGCGGCGTTGCGCACTTGTGCGTGATAGCCTTCTGGACGACGGGCGAGGGTGTTGAGGAAGTTGAACGGTATGCCCATGTGGGAGAGCTCGACGAGCGCCCCCCCCTTGTGGGGGGTCACGACCGCTGTCCAGTGCGCGTCCCGCAGGACGACCTCCTCTTGATCATCCGCATCCACGTCGGTGTGCTCGACGCTCTGCAGAGGGGTGGCCTTGCGAACCAGTTGTTCGGCGGAGAGCAGGTGATGCCACACTGCGTCCCGGAGATGCGGAAGGTACACGCCCCCGAACAGGCCGTGCCAGTAGGCATCGTTGCTCTGCGCTTTCAGCACGTGCTCCTGAGCCTCCTCGCGATACGAACACGCGGTGGGCAGTGCCCGCACGGCCGTGCTCAGGCGTAGCATCCGCTTGTGCATGTAGTTCGCCTCGGGGTACTTGGCCAAGAACCCCCGCCAGTAGCCCGCGGCGATGAGCGCCTCGAACTCCTGGGCGCGGTGTCCTAGGAGGCTCTTGAGTTCCGCAAGGTACTGCTGTCCCTCCTGGGGCAGCGCCCATTCTCCCAGCTCGAAGTACGAGGTTGTGGGGAGGTAGACCCGGCCCACCGGCTCCCGCTCCTCGTAGGCCTGCTTGAGCGTAACCGTGCGCAGCCACTCCACGTTCTCCGACAGTGCTTGGAAGAAGTGCTCAAGCCATCCTTGTTCGTACACCCAACGGTTGGTTCCCGGCCACACACCGAACTTCTCGCCGTCGTCCACGAGAACGAGCAGCGGATTCTTCCGCCGCCTGGCCTCATCGCGAAAGTGGTCGAGCACCTCGGTAACTGGCTTGAAGGGGATGATGTACCGTAGCGCAGCGCTGATCGGGAACACCCCGACAGTCTGGCCTTGATCCTCGGTAAGGTGGTAACCTCCCAACCGCTCGGCGGTCACGCCCACCCGGTGAAAGTGCGTGTCGTCCACGGCGAGGTAGCGGATGCCACAGGACCGGAGAAGTGACGGGAGCTGGGGTTCCCAAACCCTTTCGGCAAGCCAGGCTCCGTGGGGCGTGTGACCTGTATGGTGGTGGAGGAAGTCGCGCATGTGTGTGAGTTGCGCCCGAGCGTCCTCGGGTGGGATCACCGTCAGAATCGGTTCGTAGAACCCGCCGCCCAAGAACTCGACCCTGCCGGCTTCCGCCAGTGCAGCGAGTCGGGCGACGAAGTCGGGGTGCTCCTCCAGGAAAAACTCCCACAGCGGGCCGGTGTAGTGGAGCACGGCCTTGACGGTCGGATACCGGTCGAATGCGTCGATGAACGGAAGGTAGCTGTCCCTATACGCCTGCTCGAAGACCTCGGGGAAGTTCCCCACAGGTTGGTGACAATGCAACCCCAGCACGAAGTCTACGCTGTTCACCGTCGTCCCCCCTGGTGTCCACTTGCAGCATGTTACCCGCCTCGGCTGGTCGCGCCAACGGCCTTGCCCGGTTCATGGCGTGTTGCTTATAGTGCACGGGTGAAGCTACCGAGTGGGAAGTTCGGAGCAGTGGAGACGCAACGGGGGACTGCGAGCGTCGTGACGGTGTGGTCTTCGGGCACGGAGACGCGCATCCGTAGGATGTTGCACGCGTGCTGATGGCGCCGCGCGATGGCCGCTCGGGCCCGGTGGATCATCGGTGCACCGGGCTTGGCGACGATGACATCTACCTCTTCAACGAGGGCAGTCATGTGCGGCTGTACCAGCTGTTGGGAGCGCATCCCACCACATGGCGTGATGCTTCCGGCACGCGCTTCGCCGTTTGGGCTCCTGACGCGGAGTGGGTCAGCGTGGTGGGGGACTTCAACGGTTGGCATCGAAGGAAGCATCCGCTCTCTCCGCGCGCAGGCTCGGGG
>PUMK01000026.1 GCA_003551325.1 Candidatus Acetothermia bacterium
CGCTTGGAGTACACCGTCCTTGCCGGCACCCAACGCTACGCGCACAGCCATTGGATGGCGTGTGCGGGAGGACACGAACTCCTCCTCACGCGTCATCACCATGTGGACCGCACGCCGTGAACGCAAGGCCAGCGCTCCCGCCACCGGCTCGAGGAGAACCTCCTGCTTCACCCCGAAGCCGCCGCCAATGCGTGGCTTTACCACCCGCACCCGGTGCATGGGAAGCTCCAATACCCGAGCAACGATACGACGCACATGGAACGGGACCTGCGTCGAGGTGCGCAACACCAGGTAGCCGTCTTCATCGAAGTACGCAAGCACACAGTGCGGCTCGATCGGCACGTGCTGTGAGTAGGGAATCGCGCACGTCACGTCCACCGTCACGTCTGCATCACGAAGCGCTTGCTCCACATCGCCGACGGGGATATCCACGGCCGCCGCCACGTTGCCCGAGGCATCGTAGATGCCCTTCGCATCGGGCTCGTCGTGGATCACCACCGCGCCTTCGGCAAGCGCCGCATCAACGGACAGCACAGAGGGCAGCACTTCGTAGGTCACCTTGATCGCACGGAGCGCCTCAAGGGCTGCCTCTTCGGTCTCCGCGGCCACTGCAGCCACTTTGTCGCCCACGAAGCGCACCTTGTGGTCAAACAGGAACGTGTCATAGGGTGAGGGTTCAGGCCAACCCTGGCCCGCGGTCGTGTGCGCGATGCGGGGAACGTTCCCGTAGTGGAGGACACAGGCAACTTCGGGGATAGCCTCGGCCTCCGAGGCATCGATCTCGACGATGTTGGCGTGCGCATGGGGTGAGGCGAGGATCATGCCCACCAAAGAGCCCGACAGGTCGACATCCAAGGCGAATTTCGGTCGCCCGCACACCAGTGCCGGTCCATCCAGCTTCGTCACGTTGTGCCCAGCTACCGACCACTTCGTCTTGCCTACCGCCATCGTCCCTCCGACTTCCAGGCAGCGCCCAGCTCCACTGCCTCCACGATCTTGCGGTATCCGGTGCAACGGCAGAGGTTGCCGGCGATCGCCTGCCGGATCTCCTGAGGGGACGGTCGCGCAATCCGCGAGAGCAGTTCGTAGGCCACCAGCACCATTCCTGGGGTACAATACCCACACTGCACCGCACCCACGTCCACGAACGCCTGCTGGAGCGGGTGGAGATCATCCGGCGTTCCCAGCGCCTCAACGGTCGTCACCTTCCGCCCCTGGGCCTTGGCAGCGAACACGAGGCAGGAGCGCACAGGCTTACCATCGAGCAACACGGTACAGCTTCCGCAGTCACCAACATCGCAACCCGAACGGACGGACCACGCGCCCAAGCGTCGCACGAGTGCGAGCAGCGACGCACCCGGCTCGATCTCCACATAGTGCTGCGTGCCATTGAGTTCAAGCTGGAGCTTCATCCCTGTGTCCTCTCCGCCGCCCGAGCAAGGAGCCGCGCGATCATGGATCCAGCGGCTTTACGCCGCCAAGCACCCTCGGCCCGCCGATCGTCGCTCGTCTCAAGCCGTTCGGAGACCATCGCCGCCAACTCAGACCACAGGCGCGGGCCCGGCATCTCGCCCGTCAATACCTCCTCAGCCCAAGGGATCCGTTGTCCCCTCGCAGGCATAGCGCCTACGGCCACCCGAGCCCACGTTACGCGGCCATCCTCGACACCTACTCCGCAGACAGCGTTGACGAGCGCGATGTCCGCCTGAGAGCGGGTCAGCTTGCCGAAAGCGAACGCCCCTGTCCATCGGGGAAGCCGAATCTCGGTGAGCACGGCCTGCCGGAACACCTCGCGGAAGCGACCCGCGTAGACGTCCTCCAAGGCAGCCCGCTGGCGAGCACCATCCTCCCATCGGACCTCAGCACCCAACGCCACCAGCAAGGTCGGCATGTCGGCCCAAGGGTGGGCCGACACAACAGATCCACCAATGGTGGCCGTGTTGCGAAGCGGCGGCACTGAGTAGGCTTCCAACGCCTCACGCATCACCCCCACCGCATGATCGGCAACGTGCGCGTTGTCCAACAGCTCTCCCAGCGTGGTTGTGGCACCGATCGAGAGCCCACCCTGGTCGCTGGGCGCAACGTAGGAAAGACCTGCATCCGTGATGTCAATGAGGCCTTCGATGTCGCGACGCGGTGATCGGGCTACATCGGTACCCCCGGCCAGTAGCGCGGCGCGACCGCCATACCCGGCAAGAAGCGAGCGTGCCTCTTCTGTGTCCCGGGCCCTGTGGAAGCGTACAACCCCTTGTAGTCGCATCCCAGCCATCACGCTCCTAACCCGCGCACTATAGCGCACTGTAGGCTGCAAGACAATTTGACAGGTTGCCGGCAGAGCGGCTATAGTGCCATCATGGCCGAGGTCAACCAAGCCCACGTCGACCATGAACCCCAGCCTCCCGCCCTCCTACTCAGCAACATCGTAAAGACGTTCCCCGGTGTGGTGGCAAACGATCACGTGAGTCTGGAGGTACGCAAGGGGGAAGTGCACGCCCTGCTCGGCGAGAACGGGGCTGGCAAGACCACGTTGATGAACATCCTGTACGGGCTGTACAGGCCCGATTCGGGAGAGATCAGAATCCAGGGTGTACCCACCCACATCCGGAGCCCCAAGGACGCGATCAACCGAGGGATCGGTATGGTGCACCAGCACTTCATGCTCGTTCGTCCCCATTCCGTGGCCGAAAACGTCGTACTCGGGCTCCAAGGAACGCGTTTCTGGCGACCGGACCGCGCAGTACGCAAGCGGCTAACGGAGCTGGGCGAACGCTATAGTCTCCCGGTGGATCCACGGGCGCGGGTTCGCCAGCTCTCCGCGGGAGAGCAGCAACGGGTGGAGATCCTGCGCGCTCTGTACCGCGGCGCAGAGATCCTCATCCTCGACGAACCGACAAGCGTGCTCACCCCGCAGGAGGCCGACCAGCTGTTCAAGGTGCTGCAGGTGATGAAGGACGAAGGGCATGCCGTGATCTTCATCTCCCACAAGCTGGACGAGGTGATGGCCGTTGCCGACCGGGTCACCGTGATGCGCAAAGGTAAGACCCTCGACACCGTCGATATCGCGGGGATGGACAAGGCCAGCCTGGCACGCCTGATGGTTGGACGTGACG
>PUMK01000274.1 GCA_003551325.1 Candidatus Acetothermia bacterium
ATCCCCCCGGCGGCTTCCGGAGACGTCAGGAACAACGCCAACAGCAACACGGAGACTGAAGGCGTGGTATAGTGGCTCTGTAAAGTGCGAAAGGGAGGCTTCGGAGCATTATGGCTAGTCGCACGGGAGGTTATGGGATTTGAGGAGGAGACAATGAAGTCATTGTATGCGTCTATCGCCCTTATTGGGGTGATGGGTGTGTTGTTGCTAGTGGGGCAAGATGGTAGCTCCTCCGGCATCGACGGGTCTTTGTTTCCTGATCCAGCCCTGGAGTTGATTGTGCGTGAGACCATCGACAAGCCGACTGGAGAGATCACACCTTCTGATCTTGTCGGAATCACGGAACTTGAGGCGCGCGCCCGGGGAATCACAAGCCTGGAAGGTTTGCAGCATTGTGTCAATCTAACGCGTCTTGACCTTGGGGTAACTGTTTTTGATCACATGAGGCTTATCAGGTCTGGAGAGATCGAGGTCGATGATCCTATAGCAGCCTTTGTAGCTCTTATGAGAAATCCTGTTCTTGTGAACACGAATGAGATAACCGATCTCAGGCCGCTGGCCGGATTGACCAACCTCACATGGCTCAGCCTGACACTCAACCAGATAGCCGACCTCAGGCCGCTGGCCGGGTTGACCAACCTCACGCAGCTTTATCTGTCCGGCAACCAGATAACCGACCTCAGGCCGCTGGCTGGGTTGACCAAGCTCGAGAATCTAGGGCTGGGTGAGAATCGTATTGCCGACATCACCCCCCTGGCAGGTCTGACCAACCTCACACACCTCTATCTGTACGACAACCAGATAACCGACCTCAGGCCGCTGGCTGGGTTGACCAAGCTCAATGTTCTAAGGCTAGATGAGAATCGTATTGCCGACATCACCCCCCTGGCAGGTCTGATCAACCTCACACAGCTCTGGCTGGACCTTAACCAGATCGTCGATCTCAGGCCGCTGGCCGGGTTGACCAACCTCGAGGATCTACGGCTGAGTGCGAATCGCATTGCCGACATCACCCCCCTGGCGGGTCTGACCAACCTCACGGAGCTTCAGCTGTGGTTGAATGGTCTTGATCTCACAGCGGGTTCCCCTTCTCTTCTTATCATTGAGGACTTGCGGAGCCATGGGGTTACGATCATGTGGCCAGAGATGCAGCATTAGCACAGAGCGAAGATAGTGACCTGCCCTCAGTGTTAGGTCCACTTTGCAATTCAGTCTAGCGTGCCCAACCCCGCAGGGACCAACGCCGCCCGATTCTGAGATGGCTCAGATAGCACGGAAGCCGTTTACGGGCCTCTGAGAGGGGTCGCTGGCGCTACTCCTATAGTGGAGATGCTTCAAGAATCACCCAGATGATTCCTGAGATCGAAAGAACTAGACCAGCAATAGCGAGTCCCCTCGCCGGGCGGCCCGGGCCACCGGTCATGCCAACCCCGGAGAATACGATACCAAGTATCCCAAGGATCAGGTCTACTAGAGGCCAGCCACGCAGGGGTTGAGGAAACGGAGCGAAGACGCTGATGAAGCCAAGGACAAAACCTGCAACTCCCGGAATGGAGCTTCCTTGCGAGGCTGAAGGGTCGGGAGGGGCTGAACTCCTGATCACAGCTCTCCTCCGCCGCCGTCCTTCATGCGCGTGGATCAGGCCAACCCCTGCCCCAATCAACCCAAGCGCGACTATCGCGAAGAGCACTACCGGCGCCCAAAGATTTCTCTCGGGGATCATGCGTATTCCGACGGAAACCATCCAGGCAAAAAACGCGCCCACTAAAAGCAGGACAGCTCCTACTGCCAACGCCATTGTAGCCTTAGCCTATCTCGATGCCTCTCCCGTTGCCACTGATGGTGTTGTTCTCGATCACTGCCAATGCGCTGCCGTGGACTGAGATGCGCCAAGCACCGATCTGCTTAGGTTCCACTTCGTGACAACCTCCGTGACCCCGGTGATCTTGAACCCTTAGATGGTCACATCGATGGGCTGCTCTTCGCCCTCCGCCAGATAGATCACATCACCAGGACTGGCTGCATCGATGGCCGCTTGGAACGACTCGCCCGGCTGCACTCTGACAGGCTCCATCAGTTGCTCACCTTCCTCATGCTGGCGTTCAGGTGTAGCCAAGCATGAGACGGTCCCCCAACGTGCCTGTCCTCTTCCTCCAACCTCACTCAGTAGGCTCAAGCCGAAACGAGATCAGCTTGATCTCGGACATCCAGGCTGCTGCGGAGTCATCGGGCGGCCGCACCCATACCGGATAGGGGAGCACCGGGTCCTGGGGAAGAGCAAGCCAGACCTCGGTCTCGATCTCGGTCCCGTCCAACTCGGTGATCGTGGTTAGCGTCGCCTCTACCGCAGTAACACCGGCCACTTCGAGCGTCTCCTCGGTGATCTCGAGCCTTCCCTTGATCAGCGGCAGCGTCATCTCAGGGGGCATGTCGGCGAACTCCGGCCGAGGGCTCAATTCATACGTCTCCCCTGGCACGAACGGAGGCTCCAACATCTCCAGGTAGGCAACATGCAGCGCCATCCACGGGGTGTGGAACATGAACTGTGGGAGATCCGCCAGTCGCATGTCAGGTGTAGCAGAAGGGAAATCTCCTTCTACCTCGCTGCGCGCCCAATACGTCCCGTCCGGGTGCACCCCCATCTCAACCATGAACGTCAACCGGTACCTTAGGCGAAACTCTGGGGGAGGGTTATGGATGAGCTCGTAGACCAAGTGCGCATAGTCGCCTGGCCACACCTCAGGAATCCCGCCCAATTTCTGCCCCAGCGTGCCGCACCCCAGCGCCAGCACCAACACCGCAGCCGCACACACCCTGACCAGCATTGGACCACCTCCAGGCCCCCTCCCGGCGACTGAGCTAGATCTCTATGTCCAGAAATCCAGCAGCCCAGGACTCCTAAAGAGGGCCAACATCGGCCCGCGGGCGTTGCCCACTAGCCCGTTACATACATCAAGTGTATCCTGGCAGCCTATCTAGCGACCAGCCTTCCATCCGCACCTCCCGGTGCATCCACCTGGCTGGACCCACAAGTTCAGCGACTTGCCGGCCTCTTGTCTGTCGGGGTGGCAGGCCGACCCCGGCACGTGCTGACGAATCGCCCC
>PUMK01000068.1 GCA_003551325.1 Candidatus Acetothermia bacterium
CAAGGCCCGTAGGATGCACTCTGAACACAAGCTTGATCTCATCATCGTGGACTACCTCCAGCTCATCGAAGGGGGTGTGCGCACCGATCTTCGCGAGCAGGAGATCTCGTACATCTCCCGGTCGCTGAAGGGGTTGGCCCGCGAACTCGATGTGCCGGTGATCGCGTGCTCGCAGCTCAACCGCGCCGTGGAGCGGCGAGAGACGAAACGCCCTCAGCTTTCGGATCTGCGTGAATCGGGCGCCATCGAGCAGGATGCGGACATGGTCGTGTTCATCTACCGTCCCGACTACTACGAGGACCCGTCACAGAACGTCACGGTGGCGGATACGGAGATCATCGTGGCCAAGCACCGTAACGGGCCGCTGGGGAAGTTCATCCTGCGCTTCCACAAGAGCTACGCAAGCTTCAGTTCTCCAGCACGCCAGCCCGAGGAAGTTCCCTTCTAGGCGACGCTACCCGCAACGCGCCGTTTGGGGCACAATAGAACGCGAAAAGGAGGCATCCATGGTACCAAAGGACCGCAAGTACACCAACGACCACGAGTGGGTCCTGCGCGACGGCGACAACGTCCGCGTGGGCATCACGGACCATGCCCAGAAGCAGCTGGGGGATGTGGTGTTCGTCGAGCTTCCCGAGGTCGGCCTCAACGTAGGGCGCGGGGAGCAGGTGGCCAGCGTGGAGTCGGTGAAAGCCGTCGGCGAGGTCACAGCCCCCGTGTCCGGTGAGATCATCGAGGTCAACGAAACCCTGGAGGCGACTCCGGACCTCGTGAACAAGTCCCCCTACGAAGACGGGTGGGTGATGGTGCTGCGCCCCGATGACCCGGCCGAACTCGATGCGCTTCTGGACGCCACCGCCTACGAAGAGCTGACCAGGGAGGGCTGATGGGTCCGTATGTCCCGCACACCCCTGACGACATCCGCACGATGCTGGAGGCCGTAGGCGTGGACGACATCGAGGCGCTGTTCGCGGACATCCCGCCCGAGATCCGGCGCGCGGAAGCGGGTGTCGATCTTCCGCCTCGCGACGAGGCTTCGGTCCAGCGCTATTTCCGGGAGCTCGAAGGCCGTTCTTCCGCAGCCGATCTGGTGCCCTTCCTGGGCGGCGGACTCTACGATCACTTCGTTCCGTCCGTCGTGGGGCATGTGCTTGCGCGCGGGGAGCTGTTCACGGCGTATACACCCTACCAAGCCGAGGTATCCCAAGGGACGCTGACGTGGATGTTTGAGTTCCAAACGATGATCTGCGAGCTCACGGGAATGGACGTGACCAACGCGTCGATGTACGACGGGGCGACCGCGCTGGCCGAGGCGATTCTTTGCGCCCACCGGGCCACGAAACGGCGTACCGTGCTCGTTCCCCGATCGCTCAACCCCTGGACCCGGACCGTGGTCGACACCTACTGCTGGGGCGCCGGGCTTCACGTCGAGGAGATCCCCTTCGGCGACGACGGTCTGTTGACGCCGACCGACATCCCCGACGATACGTGCGCCCTTGTGGCGGCCCAACCCAATTTCTTTGGCTGTATCGAGGACCTCACCGAGCTTAAGGAGCGTTTGGGCAAGGCTTTCCTGATCGTCAGCGTCAACCCGCTGACGCTGGCCGTGCTCGAGCCACCTGGCTCGTTCGGCGCGGATATCGTGGTTGGCGAGGGTCAACCGCTGGGCATCCCTATGGGGTTCGGCGGCCCGCTGCTTGGCCTGTTCGCCACCCGCACTGAGCACCTGCGACGAATGCCGGGGCGCGTCTCCGGGCGCACGGTGGATGCCGACGGCAACCCCGGCTATGTGATGGCCCTCCAGACACGTGAACAGCACATCCGTCGAGAGCGTGCCACCTCGAACATCTGTACGAATTCGGCGTTGTGCGCCCTAGCGGCCACGGTCTACCTCGCAGCGCTGGGGACCGAGGGCTTGCGCGACGTGGCCATGTGTAGCTTCGAGCGCGCCCACGCACTCGCCGAGCGGGTGACCGCGCTGCCCGACTACACGTTCGCTGTGAGCGGGCCGTTCTTCCACGAGTTCACCCTGCGCTGCCCGGATGGGAAGGCCTCCGAGAAGCGCCTCCGTGATGCCGGTTTTGCGGTGCTCCCTCCGGAAGTCTTCCGCTCGGTCGGCCTGGAAGACACCCTCGGCATTGCGGTCACCGAACGTCGTACCGATGACGAGTTGGACCGCTTCGTCGCTGCACTGGAAGGAGGAGGTTGATCGTGGGCACGATCTACGATGTGGGCGCTCCCGGGCGTCGAGCTGTTGCCACGCCACGTCCGGAGCAACCGGCTGAGTTGCTTCTGTCGCTGATCCCCCCTGCAGCCCGCCGCCGCCGTGCCCCGCGGCTTCCCCAAGTGTCCCAGCCCGAACTCGTACGGCACTACACGGCACTGTCCCGGCTGAACTTCGGCGTGGACACGGGCTTCTATCCCTTGGGCAGCTGCACGATGAAGTACAACCCGAAGCTCAACGAAGACGTTGCACGTCTGCCCGGTTTCGCCGGGCTTCATCCGGCCCTGCACGAACAGGGGGTCCAGGGAGCCCTGGCCGTGCTGTGGGAGCTGAGCGAAGCGCTCAAGGGCATCGCGGGGATGCCGGGCCTCACCCTCCAACCGGCGGCAGGTGCCCACGGCGAGTTGACGGGTATGCTTCTTCTCAAGCGGTACTTCGAGGAGCGTGGGGAGCTTCCGCAGCGCAACAAGGTCCTCCTGCCCGACTCCGCACACGGCACCAACCCTGCGTCAGCGGCCATGGCCGGCTTCAAGGTCGTCTCCCTGGGCTCGACGCCCAAGGGCACCGTGGACCTAGAGGCCCTGAAGGACGCCTTGGGCGACGATGTCGCGGGGATCATGCTCACGGTGCCCAATACGCTGGGCATCTTCGAGGACGAGATCGTGGAGGTGAGCCGCCTGATGCACGAGGCGGGTGGTCTCACGTACTTCGATGGGGCGAATCTGAACGCGTTTGTAGGCCGCGCCCGCCCCGGGGACATGGGTGCGGACATCTTCCACTTCAACCTGCACAAGACGTTCTCCACCCCGCACGGCGGCGGAGGCCCGGGCGCAGGGCCGTTGGCCGTATCGGACACGCTGGCCCC
>PUMK01000113.1 GCA_003551325.1 Candidatus Acetothermia bacterium
GGCCGACCGCACCGCCGAGATCGATGCTGCGGCGAGGCTGGGCGTGCGCGCGTTCAAATTCTACCTGAGCTACGCCGAGTCGGGCCGGCGGACCTCCCTCGATACGCTGCGAGCCGCCATGCACGCCATCCGTTCGCTGCGGGGCGTGGCCATGGTGCACGCTGAAGCTCAGGAGCTTACCGACCCTGCGGGAGGTCCCACCCCCACGGCCCGCCCGGCCGTCGCCGAGGCTGCCGCCGTGGCGGAAGTGGGTGCGCTCGCCGCGGATACCGGATGCATGGCCTACATCGCCCATATCTCCAGCGCACAGGGCTTGGCGGCGCTCGAGGCAGCGCAGCTCGGCGGTGCACCGATCGTCGGCGAGACGTGCCCCCAGTACCTCCTGCTCACCGACGAGGTGTATGGCCGTGATGACGGACACTTGTTTACCGTCGTTCCACCACTGAGAGGCCACGCTGATCGCCGTGCGCTGTGGCGGGCTCTGGGGGCGATGGCCCTTCAGGCTGTGGCCACCGACCACTGCCCGTTCACCCGCGAACAAAAGAAAGTGGGCCGTACGGACCTTTCCAAAGCGCCTTCCGGGCTTCCGGGCCTCGAACTCCTCCCGGCGCTCGTCCTTTCCGAGGGTTGGGCCAAGGGCCGGCTTTCGCTCCGCAAGGCGGCCTGGTACCTCGCCGAGGGCCCGGCCCGCGCGTTCGGTCTGTTCCCGAGGAAGGGTGCCATCGTTCCCGGTGCCGATGCCGACCTCCTCCTCTGGGATCCGCACATCGAGCGCACCGTGACCGCCGACGCGCTCCACATGGCAACGGACTTCTCCCCTTACGAGGGGCATGTTCTCTCCGGTGCTCCAGTGGGCGTCCTGTCCCGCGGGGACTGGATCATGAGGGACGGTGAGCTCCTGGCCATCCAGGGGCGGGGGCGGTTCCTCCCCTGGGGGAAGGCCAAGCGATGAAGCGCGCGCTCGTTCGCGGTGCCGGCGATGTGGCCACGGCGGTGACCCTTGTCCTCCGCCAGGAGGGCTACAGGGTCTTCTGCACGGAGCGCCCCCACCCAACAGCGCTTCGCCGGATGGTCTCCTTTGCCGAGGCGGTGTACGAGGGTACGTGGACGGTGGACGGCGTCGAGGCCCGGCCGGCTCGCACCGTGCCCGAAGCCGTGGCCCTGGGCGATCGGGGGGCCATCCCCGTGCTTGTGCCGGAGGGGGACGCCATCCCCGAGCTCAACCCTGAACTCCTCGTCGATGCGCGCATGGCCAAGCGAAACCTCGGCACAGGCCTCGACGAAGCACCCACCGTCATCGGTCTTGGCCCGGGGTTCACCGCGGGCGAGGATTGCCACGCAGCCGTGGAGACGCTCTCCGGGCCCGAGCTTGGACGCGTGCACCTTGAGGGATCGCCCCTTGCCCCCACGCACCGTCCGAGCGTGATCGGCGGGCTCGGCGACAAGCGGGTTCTCCGTGCCCCTTGCGAGGAGCCGTTCGTCGGGTTCCTGAAGATCGGTGAACGCGTAGCGACCGGGGATTGGGTGGCTTCCTGCGGTCGCCACCGGTTGTACGCCCCATGCAGCGGCGTCATCTGGGGCATCCTTCGCCCAGGGATCACGGTACCGGCCGGCACCAAGGCTGTGGAGGTCGATCCCCGCGGCGACCCAGATCTCCCCTACCGCGTGGCCGACCGGGCCCGCACCGTGGCCAGCGGCGTTCTCGCTTCTCTGGAACGCGTTCGTCGGTGATCATGACCCAAGCGGGTTGGTCAGTGTGTGGATGGCGTGATCCTCCGGCATAATCACCCCGTGAACCTTCTCGATCTCTCGTACGAGCAACTCGCCGAACTCCTTGCCGGATGGGGGGAGCCCTCCTTCCGGGCCCGGCAGGTGTGGGGCTGGCTATGGCGACGGTTGGCCGACGACTTCGAGGCGATGTCCGATCTTCCGGGCAGCCTCCGACAGCGGCTCGCCGAGGTGTCTCGAGGGTGGACGGCCGTTCCGGGTGCGCTCCAGCTCGATGCCGACGAGGGCACGGAGAAGGCGCTCCTCTCCTTCCCCGACGGGGAGGCGGTGGAAGCGGTGCTCATGCGCGAAGGGGCCCGGCGGACGGTGTGTGTTTCCACCCAGGTGGGCTGCCCCGTGGGCTGCGCGTTCTGTGCTACCGGTCAGGGGGAATGCTCACGGTCGCTGAGCGCAGGGGAGATCGCCGCCCAGGTGCTTCACTTCGCCCGGCGCCTGGCAGCCAAGGAAGAGCGGGTGACCCATGTGGTGGTGATGGGGATGGGCGAGCCCCTCCTCAACTACGCAGCCACGCTGCGGGCGATCCGCAATTTGAACCACCCGCAGGGGTTCGCCTTGGGGGCTCGGCGGTTCACCGTGTCCACCGTGGGTGTGGTTCCGGGGATGCGGAAGCTTGCCAAGGAGGGCCTTGAGCTCAACCTGGCCGTATCGCTCCACGCGCCCAAGGACGAACTCCGCGCAGAGCTCGTGCCCGCAGTCCGCCGGTGGCCCATCCGCGACGTGCTCGCTGCGGCGGACGACTACGCTTCGTCCACCGGGAGGCGGGTGAGCTACGAGTACGTGATGCTTGCCGGGATCAACGATGCCCCGGTCCAGGCCCATGCCCTGTCAGGGCTTCTGAGGGGCCGCTTGGCTCATGTGAACCTCATCCCCTACAATCGCATAGCGGGGCTTCCCTTTGAGCGCCCGCCCGACGAACGGGTGGAGAACTTCAGGATCATCCTCGTTCAGCGGGGTGTCGACGCCACGATCCGCCGCTCCCGGGGAACGCGTATTGCTGCCGGCTGCGGTCAGCTGCGCGCTCGCTCGGCGGGCTGAAGGTGTGCGGACGGGGGCGTCAGTTCCAGGAGAGGAGAAGGGCGAAGTACAGCCCCGAGAAGTCGATCGCGGGTGTTCCCTCGGGCGGCGTGGGTGCCGCCTCTCCTCTCAACGTGGCAAACGGAAGGTAGCGGCCGCCAACGCTGATCTCCCCGCGAACGAGACCCCACGCGAGCACGGGGACAGTGACGGAGGCTGAAGCCCCAAGGCCCGGGGCTGCCCCGTCCAGGGGGCCGGTCAGCCGCGCCCAGTAGGCTTCCACA
>PUMK01000323.1 GCA_003551325.1 Candidatus Acetothermia bacterium
ACGAACTTCGGCGATGCGGCAGCGCCCTTGTTCATGGACCCGCCACAGGCGTACATGCACAAGCAGGCCACGTTCATCCAGGGCTTCATCCTGGATCAGTTCCCCGACCTCGTTCCTGGTGAGGACTTCGATGTCTTCCCGTTCCCGGCGATCAATCCCGAGTTCGGTGTTCCGGTGATGGGCGGCGGTGACGTGTCGGTGGTGTTCGACACCGGCGGACCGATGAACGGGACGCGTGAAGAGGTCATCAAGTTCGTGCAGTTCCTGTCCTCCGTCGAGGCGCAGGCCATTTGGGCCGGCGAGCTCGGAGAGATGGCTGCCAACAAGAACATTGACCCCTACGAGGTCTACCCTGACGATCCGATCGCACGTGCGGCATGGACGATGCTGCTCGAGGCGGACTCGTTCCGCTATGACGGCTCAGACCTGATGCCGGGTGCCGTGGGTGCCGGTTCCTTCTGGACCGGCGTAATGGACTTCGTGGCTGGTGAGCCGCTTGATGGGGTCCTCGAGTATATCGAGGATACGGCCGTCGACGCGTACGGTGACTGACGTCGGCTGACCAGTTGGGTGAGGGGTCGCCCGTCAGGGCGACCCCGATCCCTTGTTTTCGGGGGAGGCGGGACCATGCTGAAAACGGCCAAGTGGCAGCCGTGGATGTTTGTGGGACCGGCGCTTCTGATTCTCGGCTTCTTTCTTCTCTACCCCACGGTGACCACCATCTGGCGCTCGTTCTACGGGTCGGGGCGTGAGCTTTTCGGACCCAGCGTGCGGTACGTGGGTCTGGCGAACTGGCAGTATGTGTTCAGCCACCCCACGATGACCGGGGCGCTCCGCAACAACGCGCTGTGGGTCGGTGTGTTCACGGTAAGCACCGTCGGTTTTGGTCTGATCCTGGCGGTGCTTCTGGACAGGGTGAAGTACGAGAAGGTCATGAAGTCGGCGATCTTTGTTCCGGCAGCGATCTCCTATGTGGGAGCATCGGTCATCTGGCGGTTTATGTACGCGTACCGGCCGGCGGGGCTCCCCCAAATCGGGGTGCTCAACGCGCTTGTGGTTGCGCTGGGGGGCGAACCGCAGGGCTGGTTGATCCTCCGACCGTGGGTGAACAACCTGTTGCTGATCGTGGTCGGGGTGTGGATATGGACGGGGTTCGCCATGGTGATCCTGTCGGCGGCGTACAAGAACATCCCCCGGGAGCTCATGGAGGCATCCCGCATCGACGGGGCCAATGAGTGGGAGGTGTTCCGCAGAGTGATCCTTCCCCTCCTCTGGCCCACGGCGTCGGTCGTAGGGGTGACCATGGTCGTCCAGGTGCTCAAGGTGTTCGATATCGTCTATGTGATGACGAACGGCGCGTTCAACACCGAGGTGGTTGCGAACCGCATGTACAAGGAGATGTTCAACTTTTTCAACTATGGGCGGGCGAGCGCGATCGCGGTGGTCCTTCTGTTGCTGCTGATCCCGTTCATGGTGATGAACGTGCGCCGATTCACCGGTCAGGGGGTGGCGCGATGAACCCGACAGCGCTTGTGCGAAGAATGCCGCTTCACGTATTCCTCCTTGTGTTTGCGTTTATCTGGGTTGTCCCAACGCTTGGGCTTTTGATCACCTCGTTTCGGTCCCCGGGTGACATCGTGGCCTCAGGTTGGTGGACGACGCTCCCACGGCTGTTCGATGTGGGGCAGTTCTCCTTGGACAACTACCGTGCGGTTCTCACCCAGGAGGGGTTGGGCCTCGCCTTCCGAAACAGCATCTTCATCAGCGTTCCGGCCACGGCGCTTTCGGTGATCGTGGCCTCGTTGGCGGCGTATGGGTTCGCTTGTCTGGGGTTTGTCGGCAGAAGGCCGTTGTTCGTGCTGGTTGTGGCGCTGATGGTGGTGCCACTTCAGATGACATTCATCCCCGTGCTGCCCGTCTACCGTTGGCTCAGGCTTGGGGGCACATACCCCGGCATCTGGCTGGCGCACACCGCCTATGGGCTCCCGCTCACGACGTTCTTGATGCACAGTTTCATGTCGGGGCTGCCCAAAGACATCTTCGACTCGGCCTCGATCGATGGCGCGGGTCCCCTGACGACCTTCTGGCGTATCGTGATGCCGATCTCGGTTCCGGCCGTGGCGTCGGTGTTCATCTTCCAGTTCCTGTGGATCTGGAACGATCTTCTGGTGGCGCTTGTGTACGTGGGGGCGACACCCGACGTTGCTCCGCTCACGGTGGCGGTGGCCAACCTGGTGACGAACCGGGGGCAGAACTGGGAACTCCTCACCGCTGCGGCGTTCATCACCATGGCGTTGCCTTTGGTGGTGTTCTTCTCCCTGCAGCGCTACTTCGTGCGCGGGATCCTGGCCGGTTCGGTCAAGGGCTAGCGTCGCTGGGGACGGACCACATAGCGGCTCAGAGCCGGAAGCAGCACCAAAGCAAGACCGGCGAGGCCGGCCGTGATCGCCAGGAACCGGTGTGGTGGCATGTCCACCACGCCGGTGGTGTACCTCAGGGCTTCGGCCATATACGTTAGGGGAAGGGCTCGGCTGAGGGTCTGCAGGAACCCGGGCATGATCTCCATAGGAAAGAAGATCCCCGACAGGAACATCATCCCCATGGCCAGGATCTCGGCCAGGTTGCTTGCCGACGAAGGGCGCCGCACAAGCAGGGTGATCAACGCGCCGAACCCCATCATCCCCAGCGTGGCAACAGCCACGAACAGGGTGTAGCGGGGCCAGTCGATGACCAGGTCCACGTTGAACACGGCCAGGGATGTGAACAGCGTGATGAGCGTGGAGATGTACACCACGACCATCCGCACGCACACCACGGCCAGGAGAAACGACAGCGGGCGCATGGGCGAAACCGTAAGGCGGTCGAGGATCTTGCGCTCCTTCATCGCTGTGATGTGGCCGGCCACGGCGAACATCCCTGCGGACAGGATGCTGAAGGCGATGATCGCAGGGACTGTCATGTTGAGCCATCGCGCTGCCGCCTCACGGCCGACGTGGATGCGCTGAGCGTGCACCACGTGATCAAGACCTTGGCGTCGGAGGTCGAAGTCGGCGCTGATCCCTTGGG
>PUMK01000194.1 GCA_003551325.1 Candidatus Acetothermia bacterium
TACCTTTGGAAGAAATTTTATGACTCTTATTGTTCCGTTGAAGAACAACTAGTGTTTTTTCTCCTTCTTCACCACCAAAAAGACCCCAAGGTCCATGTCGTTCTCTGTCTGATAACACCGTAAAGATTGTAGAGTCAGATGTCATTCGAAAAGATCTAATCACTCCTGAACCTCCCCGATACTTGCCCGGTCCAGAACTGTCAATGCGATATTCATATCTAGTTATTAACATGGGGGTATTTCGCTCTATCTCTTCTATGGGTGTGTTAAGAGTATTTGTCATGTTGCATTGTATTCCGTCAATTCCATCCATACCTTTTCTTCCACCTAAACCAACTGCGATTGTTTCATAAAAGGTCCAGTTTTTACCATTCTGCATACCTCCAATCATTACGTTGTTCATAGAACCCCCAGATGCGGCGGGTACTTTTTCTGGAACTGCCTTAGAGAAAGCACGGTATATGAGGTCTACATTCCTTTGACTTGTTTCTACATTTCCCCCTCCAACTGGATGTGGAAATGTAGGATTAACTATTGTTCCTTTCGGGGCTATTACTGAAATTGGTGCAAAAGCTCCATGATTAGCAGGTATTTCATCACCTATGAGTGTTTTTACAACAAAATATACTCCAGAAAGAGTTACGCCAAAGACAGCATTTAAAGGACAATTAAGTTCTTTATCCGTCCCTTTATAATCTATTTTAATTTCTTGGTCTGAGATAGTCAATTTAGCTTTTAGTTTGATATCATGGTCGTCTGGATGCTCAAGCCAATCTTCTACCGAATATATTCCCTTTTTAAGTGAGGAGATTCTTTGTCTAGTTAGGGATTCAGAATAGCGGAAGGATTCAACTGCTGATTCTTTAAAAGTCTCTGGTCCATATTTTGAGATAATTTTGGTAACCCTTTTTATTCCTGTGATGTTGGCTGCGGCTTGGGCTTTTATGTCTCCTATTCTTTCATTTGGCATTCGAGAGTGAGAAGAGAAGCGAGTGAGCATTTCTTCAACGAATTCATTTTTAATCATTAAGTATTCAGGATCTATTATGAAGCCTTCTTCATAGAGGGTTGTAGCGTCCATGCTAATGCTTCCGGGAACTCTTCCTCCGATGTCGGAATGGTGTGCTTTGTTGGCTGTGAACCCTAAGAGTTCTTCTTTATAGTAGATTGGAGCTACGACAGTTACATCATTTAGATGTGTGCCTGTTATGTATGGGTTGTTTGCAACGATCATTGAGCCTTCTTTGAAGGGAAGTGTTCTTTTATTTGAGATGTTTATTAAGTTCTTGAGTCCCCATGGAAGGGAACCAAGGTGCACTGGGATATGTTCTGCCTGTGCTAGTAATCTTCCTTCAGAGTCAAAAATTGCAGCAGAATGATCCATTCTATCTTTGATGTTAGGAGAATATGATGCGTTTCGTAGTGCAATTCCCATCTCTTCGCTTGCATATAGTAGTGAACTTCTGATTATTTGTTTGGTTATATTGTTCAAAATACGCACCTTTTTAGTTCTATACCGTATTCATGCAATTCCCAGTTCCATCCTGGATTAACAACTAAGGTAGAGTCGTATTCTTCGATTATTGCTGGACCGTCTCCATATATTCCTGGGTTCAGTTCAGCTTTTGAGTAAATGGGAATTTGGCGCCAAATGTCTTGAATTAATACTTCTCGATAATCAAGCGGGTTGCCTTTTTCTCTTTGGTTATGCTTTGATATTATTCTATCGAGACCTGAAGTTGGTATTACAGTTTTTACTCGAATATTTACAATTTCTATTTCGTCGTTGGATGAGTAACCATAGGTTTCTTTATGTTTTTCCAAAAAAAGGTTTTTTATATTGGCTGACTTTTCGTATGGTATCCTTAATTCGAAGGATTGACCCCTAAACCTTGCATCAACATATTCTTTGAATAAATACTTACGAAATCCTTCTTTTTCCATTGTTTTTGAAGCTATTTTTCTAACTTCATCGAAATATGATTCGAGAAATGAGTTTGTACTTAGTACTGGGAGGGAAAATGTTCGAGTGATATTAGCTACTAGCAAACCATGAGCTGAAAAAATTCCTGCATGACTAGGCACAATAACATGGTTGATTTCTAGTTCTTCAGCTAAGTCACAACAGTGAATGGGTCCTGCGCCTCCAAACGCAATTAATGTGTAATCTCTAGGATCCCGACCATGTTCTACACTAACAGTCATAATTGCTTTAGACATATTCAGATTTACTAATTTGATTATCCCTTCAGCGGTATCCTTAAGATTCATTCCTAATCGTTCTGCAACTATGTTAACTGACTGCTTTGCCAGATTGTAATAAATTGGCATTTTTCCGCCTAAAAGATGATTTGGGTTGATTCGGCCAAGGGTAATATTTGCATCTGTCACTGTTGGATTTTTTCCTCCTTTTCCGTATGCTGCGGGTCCAGGTTCTGAGCCAGCACTGTTAGGTCCTACTCTAAGTGCACCACCATCATCTACCCATGCAATGGTGCCGCCTCCAGCGCTAACTTCTGCCAAATCAATGAACGGATATCGAACAGAATACCCACTTCCCTTAATTGACCTTCCACTATGTGTCCTTCCGGCAACCTCAAAGTCGTATGATATGCCACATTCACCATCAATAACGGCACCGGCTTTTGCAGTTGTTCCACCCATATCAAATGTTAAAACTTTTTCTAAAGAAAGAATAGTTGCAAGGTGCTTTGATGCTAGTACTCCCGCTGCGGGTCCTGATTCTATTGCTGAAATTGGAAACTTGGAAGAATAAGATAACGTATTCATTCCGCCATCTGAATTCATGGCGTATATTGGAGCTTCAAATCCTGTATGGTGTAGTCTTTTCTTAAGATTTCTTAAGTATTTTGACATTAGAGGTGACAAAACCGCGTTTACGACTGTAGTGCTCATCCGTTCATACTCTTTGTATTCTCTATTAACTTCACTCGAACAGCTTATTGTTCCACCAAACTTCATGTTTAACAGAATTTTATTCATCCTCTTTTCATGACTATTATTTTTGTAGGAGTTAAGAAACA
>PUMK01000015.1 GCA_003551325.1 Candidatus Acetothermia bacterium
ACGTTGCCGATGCTGTTGCCCGCCGTGCTGTCTGCAACAGCCCTTGTGTTCGTGCTATGCACCCTCTCGTTTGCCATTCCCCTTTCGTTGGGTGGAGCGCAGTACGCCACTGTGGAGGTGGGTGTGTACCTTATGGCGCGCGTGTACGTGGACCTGCCGCGAACGGCTGCACTGGCCACAATCGTCCTCGCCATCTCCCTTGTTCTTACGTATCTCTACCTCCGTGGCGGTGGCCTGTTTCAGACCGCCACACAGACCGAGCGACGACAACCTACGGTCCCCCTCGTAGACCGGCGCCGTCCCGCACGTTCCCTGTGGCTTGGATACCTCGTCCCTGCAGCGGTGGTGTTCGTGGGGCCCATCGCCGCAGTCATCGTTGACTCGTTCTTCCGGGCGTCGCCGGGAGGTCAGTCACCGACCCTTCACTGGTACGCACTCGCCCTGTCGACCGACACAAGCCCGTTCCTGGGCACGTCGCCCCTGGGAAGTGTGATCACGAGCCTGGCGGTGGCCACCACGGCAGCCCTCGGCGCTCTGCTCCTGGGGCTCGCCGTGAGCAGCCTCCTGCGGCGCATCCGCTCGAGAGTGGTGGAGACCTTGTTCATGGCACCGTTGGGTGTGTCTTCCGTGGTCTTAGGACTCGCACTCCTGATGGCGTTTCGCCGCCCTCCGCTGAGCTTTCTTCCTCCAGGGCCTTGGCCCCTGGTGATCGCCCACATCCTTATCGTGTACCCCTTCGTCGTCCGGGCAGTTCGCCCTCTCTGGGATGCTCTTGACCCGTCGCTGGTGGAGGCGGCCAGGACATTAGGTGCTTCTCGCCGGGAGGCCTTTCGCACGGTTGAGCTTCCGCTGCTTCGCCCCGGGATCCTGGTTGCCGGTGCTCTGGCCTTCGCGCTCTCTCTGGGGGAGATGACCGCCGCGGCAATGCTGGCGCGTCCTGGACTGAACACAATCCCTATCTCCATCTACCAGTTCCTCTCTGCCCGGCGGTTCGGCGCCGCATCAGCTATGGCGACGATCCTGATGGTGGTTACGGCGTTGGCAGTGTGGGCATGGGAGCAGCTAGCACGCGTCCGCGATGGGGGGACGACATGATCGCCCTTGCACTGATGGGTCTGGGCAAGCGCTTTGGCTCCGTAGTGGCCGTGGACAACCTTACACTTGAGGTAGAACAAGGTACCTTGACGGCCCTGATCGGCCCGTCGGGCTGTGGCAAGACCACCACGCTCCGCATGATCGCAGGTCTTGAGATGCCGGACTCGGGCCGGGTGTGGCTCCGGGGTCGTGACGTGAGCGGGCTCCCCCCGGAGAAGCGTGCAGTGGGACTCGTCTTCCAAAATTACGCCCTGTTTCCCCACCTATCTGTGGCGAGGAACGTGGCGTACGGCATGCGATCCTGGCCCCGGAGAGTTCGGACACAGCGCACCGCGGAGCTCCTCGATCTCGTGGGTCTACCCGAGCACGCTCAACGCCGTCCCCACCAACTCTCGCAGGGGCAGAAACAGCGGGTCGCTCTGGCCCGTGCCCTGGCCCCACAACCCAACGTCCTGCTGATGGACGAACCACTGGCAGCACTGGACGCTGCCCTGCGCCTTTCACTGAGGAGCGAGCTTCGGAGCATGCTCCGCCAACTCGGCGTCACCACACTGTACATAACCCACGATCAAGCAGAGGCCCTCGCCCTGGCAGACCGCTTGGCAGTGATGCACTCGGGACGTCTTGAGCAAGAAGGGCTTCCCCACAATGTGTACCTTCACCCAAAGACCCCCTTCGTGGCCAGCTTCCTGGGCAGGGCAAATCTATGGCCCGGGAATGTTGTCACCACCAAGGACGGACGAGCAACCGTGGAGGTAGCGGGTAAAGCATTCACCGTACCCACGCGCACCGCCCAGGACGGCGACGAAGTGTACCTGTTCTTCCGCCCTGAGGATGTGGTGGAGGGCGATGAGCTTTCACTGCGTGTGGTAGAGGTTGAGTTCCAGGGAGTTCGCTGGGAGGTGCACGCCGAATGGAACGGCCTCCACACCCTTGTCTACCTCTCCGAGCATGCGGATCCCGGCACGTCTGTGGGCATCACAATCCCGAAGGACCGTGTCCATCTCCTGCCGAAGGAATATCCCCATTGATCTTCCACAATGTCACGGCTAGCATGATCTGTGAGGCATGATGGATCCGCGACAAGGAGGGTTTGTGTACCAACGCAAGACGGTGGCCATCGCAGCGATCGCGCTCGGTACCCTGATGGTGCTCACGGGGTGCACTGGTGGCGGGGAATTCTCGCTTGAAGTCAAGGACCCAGCGCTGTCCCTGGTGCAGGGGGAGAAGGTCACCATGGAGGTGCCTATCGCGCGCACAGGTGGATTCACAGGTGAGGTCACGTTCAGCACAGAGCAAATCCCCGACGGCATAGAAGTGCTGTTTGATCCGAAACAGACGACCACGCAGGTGAGCACGCTAACGTTGACCGCCCTCGATGACGCCTCTGTGGGAAGCCACGAGCTCACCGTTCGCGGTGAGAGCGGGAGGCTCCACGACTCGTTCACCCTCTTCCTCCAGGTGGAGCCCTCGCCGGACTTCGGCGTCTCCCTTCCCTTTGCCTACCTGACGCTTGACCAAGGAGAGCGAACGGAGTTCGAGGTCGCAGTCGAGCGCACGGGCGGCTTCGCCGACGATGTGCGACTAGCGGTGGAAGAAACCCCGGAAACGCTGACCGCCGAGCTTCTTCAGGAAAACGATCGGGCTCTGCTGTACCTCGATGTAGGGCGGCACACCCCCGAGGGAACGTTTCAGATCGAACTTACAGCCTCCGCAGACGACCGGGTGCGCACGGCGACGCTGGAGGTGAACGTGGCGGGCGTTGCCGGCTTCGATCTGCGCTCCGAGCCCAGCAGCCTGCAACTGACACGTGATGATTTGCAGGAGATCACGGTGCACGTGGAGCGTTGGGCGGGATTCGACGACCCCGTAACGCTCAACATCGATGGGCTTCCCGACGGAGTACGCGCTGAGATTTCGCCCGATCCCGTCACGGGTCACG
>PUMK01000216.1 GCA_003551325.1 Candidatus Acetothermia bacterium
ATGCCCGTCCGTGGCAGGAGATCGTGAGCCAAGCCCGGGCCGCCGGCATCTCCGTTTCCACAACCTCCTACACGGAAGGGGCGCTCAGATCTCAGATCCAGGTCGCCGCTGCCTTGGGGCTTTCCTCCCTCGACGTGGTTCAAGTGTCCGAGGCGTGGCTGCTGATGACGTCACGAAGCTTGGCCGATCTCTCGCGGTACGAGAGCCAACTCCGGCAGGCAGGCGCGGAACCCGTGAGTTACGCCGGGCGGGTGGTTGGCGTACGCCTGCCATGGCGCGACGGCTGGATCGCGGGTGTCCTATCCCGCTCGAACCGGGTCGAGGAGAGCGTAAGGTTCCTTGGCCTTCTCACATCGGACGGGCCTCCCGTCACACGTCCTGATACGCCTCCCGACCGGCCGTTCACGCCACCGGGCCTGTCGCTCGATGTGGGACCGCTGAGCCTCATGAAACCCGAGCGGACAGCCCCCCATGTCGACGGGGCGATCCACGTGCTCCTCGACGCGGTGCGGCAAGCCTCCCCCACCCGTACCGTATCGCCGCTCGACTTCATCCCCGGCGCTGCCCGGGAGGCCATCAGTCGCGTGGCGGAGATGGTCGGCGCACCGCTATCGGTGGAACGTTCCGAGGTCACCGTGGTCCTCGAATCGCGCGCACCGGTATCCCCGATGGCCGCCGGAGCGCGGACGTCCACATCCTCACCCACAGGTCTCACCATGGCCGTGGTGCCCCTTGGGCAGCTGGAGGGTTTCTTGGCTCAAATGGCCGGCCAGGCGTACGTCCGGCTTCCTTATGAGCCCCACCCACTGTCCGTGACCTCCGAGGGCGTAGCGCTCATCGGAGCGTCGGCCTTCCACGCGGAAGGAAGCCGGGGTGCAGGGGCGAAGATCGGGATCATCGACCTTGGCTTCCGGGGACTGTCCGCCTCGCGTTCGCGGGGGGATCTCCCCCACGGGGTCGTCACGCGCGACTTCACCGGTACGGGCATCGAAACGGGAATCTCCCACGGCACGGCCGTGGCGGAGATCGTCCACGACGTGGCCCCCGATGCCCAGCTCTACCTCATCAAGATCGGCAACGAGGTCGACCTCGACAACGCTGTCTCTTACGCGCTTTCCGAGAGTATCCACATCATCAACCACTCCCTCGGGTGGTACAACACGAACTACTACGATGGCACCGGCACGATCGCCGAGATCACCCGGCGCGCCACCGACGGGGGCATCCTGTGGGTCCAGGCCGCAGGAAACGACGGCCGCAGCCACTACAGCGCAACGTTCACCGACCGTGACAACGACACCTGGCACGATACGGACATTACGCTGAGCGCCCGCGCCGGCGACCCGATCATCCTCTACCTCACCTGGGACAGCTGGCCAGCGACCGCCGACGACTACGACCTCTTCCTCTACGGGCCGGCCGGTAACCTCGTCGCCTCGTCCACGAAGACGCAAGGGGGCACCGAGCAGCCAACGGAGCGCATCGCGTTCACCGCCACCCAGACGGGCACCTATCGCGTGCGGGTTCAGCGTGCGAGCGGGGGCACCCGCCCGTTCAAGCTGTTCTCCATCGGTCAGAGCCTGTCGCCCTACGTGGCGCGCTCGTCGATCCCCGCACCGGGGAACCTGGCGCAAGCGCTCACCGTGGGCGCGGTCGATTGGTCCCGCTACACGTCCGGGCCCGCCCAGGACTACTCCTCGCGCGGCCCCACGACCGACGGAAGGACGAAGCCCGATCTCGTGGGCCCGGACAACGTGTCCACGGGCGTCACCTACTACACGACGTTCCCCGGGACGTCCGCCGCCGCCCCGCACGTAGCGGGTGTGGCCGGCCTCCTCAAGGGGAACGATGCCGCCGCCACGGGTAGCACCCTTCGGACGCGCATCCTGGGGATGACCACTGGGATGGGCGACGCCAACACGTACGGCGCGGGACGCCTTGAAGCTTCCCCACCGACGGTGGCCCGGCCCGACCTCCTCATCGACCGCATCACCCAAAGCCCTTCCAACCCGTCGATCGGAAGCACGGTTCGTTTTGAGGTCGTCGTCCGCAACGCCGGCACAGCATCAGCCGGCGCCTTCCACGTGCGGCTCCAGGGCGACGGACCACGGGACGAGTCCCGCGTGGCCTCACTCGCCGCGGGCGCCACGCGCACGCTCACGTTCAACCTCCCGCTCACCCGCAGCCCGGAGACGTTCACCGCCACGGCGGACGTCTACGATGCGGTCACGGAGAGCGACGAGACGAACAACACCCGTCAGATCACGGTCAGCGCAGCCTTGGCTCCGCTTAGCGCCGCCCACGGCGGTCCGTACTCCGGACAGGTCGGTGAGCGGATCACGTTCGACGGACGGGGCTCCGAAGGTCCGATCACCGAGTACCGTTGGGAGATGGGCGACGGCACAGTCCTTAGCGGTCCCACCGTCAACCATACATACCGCTCGGCGGGCACGTTCACCGTACGCCTCACCGTGCGGGCCACCGACGGCCGCACAGCCACCGCAACCACAAGCGCCACGATCAGCCGCACCCCCGATCCCGTAACCGCTACCTTGCGCACCGACCGCGGTTGCCTGGAGCAGGGCGACAGCGCCGTGTACATCCTAGGCGAGTCGATGCAGGTGTCGTTCCGCGTCGATGGGCGGAGCCAAGCTTACATCCGCTTGACGAACATCCTCCCCACGGGCGCGCGCGACGTCATCCGCGAGCAGACCGTAAGCGGCGGCCAGACAACCACCATACCCGGCCAGGCTGGCACCCCCACCGGCACGCGCGAGCTCCTTCTCGAGGTTTGGGAGAGCTCCACAGCCGCCAATCGGGGCGAGCGGCCGATCACAACCGCCCGGTGCAGCTTCACCGTGCGGACGGTCGTCGATCCCGTGACGGCCACCCTGCGCACGGACCGCGGTTGCCTCGAGCAAGGCGACAACGCCGTGTACAGGGTCGGCGAGACGATGGAGGTGTCGTTCCGCGTCGATGGGCGGAGCCAGGCCTACATACGCCTGACGAACATCCTCCCCACAGGCGCGCGCGAC
>PUMK01000350.1 GCA_003551325.1 Candidatus Acetothermia bacterium
CTTCCCCCCCGACCACGCGGCCTCTCCCGCCTGGACCATGGCCAGGATTCCGGGGTCCACTGCTCGCTGTTTCCGCGCTGGCGTGATGAGGGCGATCAGTTCACCGCGATCGGTTACCTCGAGGCACTCCCCCTCCTTCACGCGGCGCAGGTACTCACTCAGCTGATCGCGCAGCTTGCGCACTCCGACTCTCTGTGGCATCCCCACGCACCTCCTGCGTCCATGTGGTCACAGTATCGCCCCATGACGCCACATCTACAAGGAGAGGGCCGCGATCGCAGGCTCTGGACTCACGACCCTGGACTCCCTGACTCGCGACTCTTGACCCTCGACTCTTGACCCTCGACTCTCGACTCCCTGACCCTCGACTCTACGACTCTACGACTCTCGACTCCCGACTCGCTGACTCTCGACTCGCGACTGAGCTTCCCCTCACGCCTCACGCATCCCGGCTCCCGACCGATCGGGCTTGTCCCCAACGTTGCTCGCATCTTGCATACGACGTTCACGGGTCTTGCCCACGACGAATCCGGCACAGACGCGCAAGCCGCTGCGGGATGGTGTTCTCACAGCTCGCGGGTCTTCTGCCGTCGGCCAGAAGCCCAGTGTCTGAAAAGCAGCGAAGGCGTATAATCAGTAAAGCAGAAGACAGAGGGAGGTTCTCATGACAGTGGCAGAGCGGCGTCTCCAAATCGGAAAGCGAGGGACGGTGACGCTTCCGGCAAGCCTGCGGAAGCGGTACAACCTTGATGCCGGCGATGCACTGACGGTGGTCGACTTGGGTGGGGTGTTCGTCATGACCCCTGAGGTATCCGTCGTCTCCAAGATCGCCGATGAGGTCAGAGCGCTGCGCGACTCGGCCGACGTCACCCTCGATGATCTCCTGGGAGGGCTAGACGAAGAGCGCAGGAACTTCTATGCCGAACGGTACGGGATGGTTGACTAAACCGCGTGTCTACATCGACACGGATGTGCTGATCGCCGCTTGCGCTTCCCGAGGGGGAGCAAGCCACATCATCGTCAAGCTGGCGGAACTCACCCTGGTCACGGGCCTGATCAGCGAGGCGGTTCGGTTGGAGGCCGAGCGAAACCTCCTGAAGAAGCTCCCCCAAGCGCTGCCGGCCTACAGGGCGCTCGTACGGGCAGCCAAACTCCACGAAGTGCCCTTGCCGTCGGCCAGTGAGCTCGCCCACTACCGGGGGCAGGGCGATCCGAAGGACCTGGTGCACCTGGTTGCAGCGTGCAAGGCAGACTGCGCTTTTCTCGTCACGCACAACACCAGACACTACAGTCCCGCTTCTGGAAGCCCTGAGGTTCTCACGCCGGGAGAACTCGTCCACCGGATTCGCGCCCAGTTCGCATCACTGGGCAGATAGCGCTCCTGACCCACTCCAGACGTCTCCCGCATCCATCGGAGCTTGTTTGCCACGTTGCCCTCCCCCGGCCGAGCGTCGGAGCTTGTCTGCGACGTTCACGGGTTCTGTTCACGCCAGAGAATACGACCTCCCAGACGAGCTGAGACGCTACCACCCAGGGGGATGGGGACCCGCTGGCAAGCTGCCACCAACGAGGTTGCCGGTCCCAGAGGCCACAAACCACACGCTGCTTGAACCAACAGGAGCGTTTGAAGCAAGCGAACCGCGCAAACCCTACGAGACACTGCTGCGTGGACCCCGGCCACCGGGCACGCTAAGATCGTCGCTGGGAAGACATTGATGACGGAGTCAGCACGTGTCAGCATTCGGCTGGACGAGCACACCCGGCGCGAGGCGCAGAACCTGGTTGCCGAGGAGAAACGCTCCAAGAGCGCAGTGCTGCGCGATCTCCTGCAAGAGGCGGTGCGCATGCGGCGCTGCCCTGGACGATCACCGGGCACAGCTTCGTGAGCTTCCTGGCGCTGGTGCTCCTTCACGAGCTTGATCGCAGGCTCCAGAGGAAGGACCTTAAGCTCGAGTGGGGAGATGTCCTGCGGGACCTTGCCCAGGTACGGGAAGTGGAGGTTCGCCATGCCCAGAAGCGCTACGTCCTGCGGCCACCGCTCAAGGGCACCGCAGGACACGCGTTCCAGCCTGCCGGCGTGGCCATCCCCCCTCCCGCACGTGAGCTCACCCGTGGTGCCAAGACAACTGTCCAGACGTCGTAGTGCCCTGCAGGCCCTCACTTCTCAAAAGCAACTGTAGAAGACGGGTGTGATGTTATCGGGCCTGTCCGCGAACGAATTCTCAACGTCCCAGACCAGCCGGTAGACGCTACCACCCCATCTGTGGCGTCGGGCCTTGTGCCCGACGTTGGTCGCATCTGGTAGGCGACATTGTTCGGACTAATCCTTAGCGTCGCCTTGGTTCTTCCTGCGGACTCGGTTCAAGAACTCGTCGATGGAGATGATCCAGCGGAATGTATCCCGCACAGCGTTATGGAGCCGTCTGTCCGCAGTGACAAGGGGAGCCTTCTCAAGTTCTGCCAGGGCGAGATAGGCTGCATCGTACGCTGAAGCACATTGCAGGCGCTGGGCAACAGAGACAACGGAGGCAGGCGGAACAGCGCGCAGGGGAAGTGCGAAACGCTCGAACTGATCGAGGAGGGTTTTGATGTCCTTTGCAGCGACCCGCCCCCTGCGCACGGCTTGCCACAGGGCGTTTCCCAGTTCGTAGGGCAGGAGAGAAATTGAGACAAGCTCCAGCTCGGTTGCTGTGTCAGCAAACCGCTCAAGCAGCTCCCTTGCCGATGCGCGATCAGGCTCGTCTTCCAAGAGGCTGGCCAGCATGACGGAAGCGTCGATGACCCCTTTCACCGCCGCCGCTCCTCCAACCGCCGGACCTCATAGAGCGTGTCGTCAAGCGTCAACCCTTTCAGCTTCTCGCCCAGGGCCAACCACTCCTCTACAGCTCGCCTGCGCAGCTCGGCGCGCGCCGCTCGCTCAAGGAACTTCGTCCGCCCCCGCTTGCCGGCTACGGTGTCGATCTGCTGCAGCAAGTCTTTGGGCAGAACGATCTCCGTTCGCTGTTTGTCCTCAGCCAGTTTCA
>PUMK01000198.1 GCA_003551325.1 Candidatus Acetothermia bacterium
AACCGCCTCAGGCGCCTTGCTCAGCCACCCAAGCACCACTTGGCAGACCCAGCGCTCGCCGCAGGAATACTCGGCTTGGACGCTGATGCTCTGCTTCGCGGTAACGAGGCGGGTCCATCGATTCCGCGGGAGCAGCCGCTTCTTGGACGTCTGTTCGAGTCTTTGGTGACGCTCTGTGTGCGTGTCTACGCGCAGGTGGCCGATGCCCGTGTCAGGCACCTCCGCCTGCACGGCGGCCGACAGGAAGTAGATCTAATCGTGGAACGCTCAGATCAGCGTGTGCTGGGGATCAAGGTGAAGCTGGGAGGATCGATCGCACAGGACGATGTCAAGCACCTTCTCTGGCTCCGGGATCGGATCGGTGATGAGCTGCTCGATGCAGTCGTCGTCCACACCGGGCCCCAGGCTTACCGTCGGCCGGACGGAATTGCTGTGGTTCCGGCGGCTCTGCTTGGGCCGTAGGGTAGCCATCTCTCACAGGCTGCTCGGTGCATCTTCCGTATCACAACAACGCTTTTCAGAACCCCTGACGGTCGCCGGAGAACGATGGTGAGTTGTCGCAGAGCCGATACGGCACAGGTCGAGCGTTGACAGCCCCTCCAACACATACCTGCTAGCCTTATGGGACGGCCGGCCACAAACCATGATCGGAGGTGTTTGAAGTGTCAGCAAGCAAGATACCCGTGGCGGTGTTCGTTGCGTTGTTGATGACGGTGTTCTCGCCGGCCTTCGTCCGTGCTGCGACGGCGGCCTCTTTGGGGTCACAAGCACCCTTGATCCCTGCGGGGGACGAACTCGACGGTGAATCGTTGCTGGAGGTGGAGGGCGAGTTCTGGTGGATCCTGGCGCTGTTCCTGAAGGTAGCGATTCCTGGATCTCTTGCGGGATACGCGACCTATCGACAGAGCGGCTGTCTTGGGTCAGCAGTGCAGTGGGGGTTGATCACCTCGATTGCGGCAGGCGTCCTGGTCGCCCTGTAGACGGGGTTTGAGGTTGCGACACGTAAGACTGTGTGCTGGCGTGGGCCTGGGTAACGAGAGACCAGGCCTGCGCCGGAGCACAGGACGACCGTGAGACGGGAGGTTACCTTGGGCAAGAGAACACCACGTCCTCTGGCGATTGCTGTCCTGGTGGCACCACTTCTGTTGACCGTTCTCCGGATCATCGTTCAACCGGGGCAGGCGTGGTGGCGCTACCTGGCGTTCGCCGTGGGGATGGGCTACGGGGTGGCAGTTCTTGGAGGATGGGCGGCGCGCCGCGCCACAGCGAGGATCGCCCGACGAAGTCATCTCGCAGGGCGCGTGACCCAGGGGTTCTTCATGATGGTGCTCATGACGGTTGTGCTTGTCGTGGCTGCGCTCATTGACGAGCCAACGCTCAGCAGCGCGGTGCAACGGATCCGCGGCTTGCTGGGTTGGGATGTCGTTGCACTCGTCTTAGCTGCGGGGCTGATCAGCGTGCTGCCGTGGGGAACGCGCTGCACGGAGTCCACGGGTGGATGCGACCAACGCAAGGAGTAACGTAGGTCGCCATTCCTGTATAGTGAAGCGTGGTGGCAATGAACGGGAGAGGGTTCAACAGGCTGACCAAGCTGAGTGCATTGGCGCTCTGTGGTGCTGTGCTCCTCATGGGCGGCTGCAGCGTGCCGCACACGGTGAGCGCTCCCGGTGTTGTGCAGGGGCCCTCAGAGGGCATCGTGGGAGCGTTGCTCGAGTTCTCCACAGCAAGGGAGAGCTGTAGCCAGGGCCACGGTCTCGAGTACCGGTTTGATTGGGATGACGGAAGCTACAGCGAATGGCGTTCCGCAACGCGTGCCAGCACGGTGTGGGACGCCGAGGACACCACTTACGCTGTCAGGGTCCAAGCACGCTGTAAGCTGGATCCGTCAGTGGTCAGTGCCTGGTCCTCACCCCATCCTGTTTCGATCACGGCGATTGGAGCGACGAGGGACAACGGTTACCTGGCCATCACCCTCCACAGCGTGGAGTTCGCGGATGAGATCAGGGGGAACCGTCCTGAGCCAGGAAAGGTCTACTTGATTGCCCGTGTTGAGGGGGTGGCGTTACGGAACGTGGTGCACCTGGTCGCCGATTCGTTCAGGGTTGTGCAAGCTGACGGACAGGTATGCAGTTCGTCGGGAGCAAGAGTGGCTCTGGATCGGCGGCTCGAAACGAGGACGAACATGTACGTGGGTGATCGGGCGGAAGGAGGCCTTGCGTTTGAGGTAGCTCGTGGACAGGAGCACTACACGTTGGAGTACTTCTTCTACGAGCCGAGCGTGGCGTTTCGGTTCTCCTTCTGACCTGCGTGCCAGGCGGCCTGTTGTCGCTGTTGCGAGGGCGTGCGGTTGCGGGTCGCGTGCACGTCCGAGCGCCTCTTCGTGAAAAGGGAGCTTGGGAACGGTCACCCGGGGTTGCGAACGTACCTTCGCAGGAGGGCTTCGGCTGACGGAGAGAGACCGAACGCCCCGATCTCGGTGTCGAGTTGCTCCTGTGTCCCGAAACCGCTCACGTAACCGTTGATCCGGGCGGAAACCGTGGCGTCGACGAACGCATCGAACGACGGGAAGAGACTTCGGACTTCAGTCGCGAGTGCCGACACCTGCTGGAGCCGGAACTTCTGGTGGTAGTCCTCCGCACGGGTGAAGCCAGTGAATGGGACGATCTCCGTCCGTACTTGTCTTCCACGTTCGGCCTCCAGGGCCTCCAGCGCCCTGCGGGCAGCGCGCTCCTGGGCTTCGTCATGGTAGAGGATCGAAGACCTGTACTGGTCTGAATAGGGCCTGGCAAACGGGTCATGGCCGGCCAAGAACGCCCTGAGGAGCGCTTCGTAGGAGATGGTATTGGGGTCGAAATCGATCTGGATTGTTTCCGCGTGGTCTCCGAGGTTTCGATAGGTGGGGTTCTCCAACGTTCCTCCAGCATAGCCCACACGGGTGCGGATGACGCCGGGGAGGATCCCGAACTGCCCGTCGGGTCCCCAGAAGCATCCCAGAGCGAAGGTGGCGGTCTCGAACGCCGT
>PUMK01000302.1 GCA_003551325.1 Candidatus Acetothermia bacterium
ACGACGACGCCCCCTGCTCCTGGAGGTATCCGCTCGGCCATCGCGTCGAGATAGGCAAACACCGAGCCACCGTCTGTCGTTCTGGCCAACGCTGACGCCTCGTGCTGACAGAATTCGTCCCGGAACCAGCGTATCAGAGAGCCGCTACTGGCCGTGCACCCGTTGATCATGTACTTGCCATCGCGGACGTGGTAATCGATGAACAACCGCCTGTCTGTGACCAGTCGGTCCAGAGAGTAGAGGATGTCCCCGGCTCCGCCCAGTTTGACGTTTAGGTCTCCCTCTTCCTTCAACCCCGCGGCAAAGGCAGAGGCCACGTGGTCGGCAACCCCGCCCACCACGGGGGTCCCTTCCCGCAGACCGGTCGCCTGAGCTGCTTGTTGCGATATCTCACCGATGACATCTGCGGAAGACACCACCTCCGATAGCCACTCCGGCTTCACGCAACACGCCTCGGCGATCTCCCATTCCCACGCCTTGGTCGCGATGTTGAGCAGGCCGCTCTCCAGAGCCCAGTTGTGCTCGATCACACGTCGCCCCGTAAGCCTGTAGTTGATGTAGTCGTAGGACCCACAGATGGTGGCGGTACGCCGGTACACATTAGGCTCGTGTTCCTTCAGCCACAGCACCTTGGGACCGATGAGCTGTTGGTTGATCGAGCCCCCGGTGGTCTGGAAGAAGGTGTCTTCGTTCAGCCTCTCCTTAAGGAATCGTATTTCTTTTGTGGTCCTGGCGTCGTTCTGTTGGATCGAACGCCGAAGTACATTCCCCTCCTCATCCAGCAACACCAACGCCGGCACCATACCCGCGACACCCACAGCTCCGATCTCTTCCGGAGGGATCTTCGTGTCACGCAAGCACTTCCGGAGACTGAACGCCACGTTCTCCCACCACTGATGAGGATCCTCCTCGGCCCAACCAGGGTGGTCAGAGTGGAGCTTCTGCTCCTTCGACAGTGTGTAGACGATGGTTCCGTCCGGATCGCAGACAACCGTCTTCAAGCTGGTTGTACCGACATCAAGGCCAACGAAGTACATCCTCTTCTACCTCCCGTCTGGCTGAACGCCTCTCTATCCTACGCGCAGGTGCCGCTCCGTGCTCGCTCCTTCAATATGTGTGAAATGTATGAACCCATAGCTCTTATGACGAACAGGAGACAGGTCAGTTGCTGTGCCGCTTGTCGGAGGCGGAGAACGGGAGCCCAGGCGATGATGCTCCCATCGTCAAGGCGCGTGTTAGCGGGACGGTGTGCTTGCGACCAACGCCTCGTTGAGCTATAAAGGCTTATCGTCGGCCAAAGCGTAGACGCCGGGGCACGGTCCAGCGTGGCTTTTGCGACCGTGGTTTAAGCCTTAGACAAGTCTGTCGAAGTGTCGGGGAGGTTGAGCGGTGGGGTATTCCCATTTGTGCTCAGGATCCGTTGGCGCGGGCGGCCCCAATAGCTTGGGTGGTGTGCTCCCAACGCGATCGAGATTCAAGGACCTCTGTGGTGATGTCCTGCAACGTATGCGTGTTCTCCCCGCCAACGCTTTCCCGCCTGCTCCACACACGAACAGCGGGTCTCACCAGTCTCGCCTCAACCATCCGAACACGCTTTGCGCTTCGGCTCTCTGCAGTGCGGAAGATCCTTACGCTGAGGAACGCTCAGAACTTGCGAACTGCCTCCCACGTTGGCAGTACGTGAAGCTACGACAAGAGGGAGGTGATCGCGTACGGAAGAGATTGTCGAAACACCCTAGCGCTGGTGGCGGTTTCGAGACGAGATGATCGTGCCCCCCGCCAGCTTGGCTAGAGTGTTTCGCGTTGTGTAGTGGGTGCAATTCGGCACGAGTGGCTCGGATTAGGGATTCTAAGGAGGGGAAGGTAAATGGCTAAGAATCGACGGCATCACGGTGCTCGTTCGCATTTTCGGCTGGCGTTCCTTGGGACGCTGCTGTTGGTTGGAGCAATAGGCCTGGCCGGGGCCGCCGGGACGGTGCGGATCGGCATCCCCAACGAACCGGTTTCGCTCGACGTCCATATGGACACCACACGTATGACGACGAAGATCCTGTACATGCTCCACGACCCGCTGTTCCATGAGGATTACCAGAACCTCGGCCAGTACGTCCCTGGGCTTGCTAAGGCATGGGAGGTGTCCGAGGACGAACGGGAGTGGACATTCTACCTCCGTGACGATGTCTACTTCCACAACGGCGACAATCTGACAGCGCACGATTTCAAGTACACGTTCGAGCGCATTGTCGACCCGGCCACCGGCGCCCGCGCGGGCGTCACCGACATCGGTCCGCTGGAGAGGGTCGAGGTCATCGATGAGTACACGTTCAAGGTGGTCCACACCGAGCCGTTCGGACCATTCCCGTTCTACGTCGCACACGGACGCCTGCTGCCCCTCAACCAGAGGGCAGTGGAGGAATTGGGCGATCAGTACGCTCGGAACCCCGTCGGGACAGGCCCGTTCTCGTTCGTGAGCTGGAGGCCGGGCGAGATCATCCGGCTCGAGCGCAACGATGCCTACGCATGGGGTCCGGAGTTTCTCGACAACCAGGGTGCACCGTACGTTGATGGGCTCGACTTCCTGATCATCACGGATATGGAAGCATCGGTGGTGGCCTTGGAGACCGGCGAAGTCCATGCCTTGGACTTCTTGCAGGACAAAGACGTGCAACGTCTCAAGGATTCCGGGCAGTTCCACATGAACTGGGTATACCTGCCGGGCGTCGGCCTGTACGGCGGCTTCAACACCACACGGCCGATGTTCAGCGATGTTGCCGTGCGTCGTGCGTTCAGCCACGCCATTGACAAAGACCTGGTCATCTCCCTCGTCAAGCGCGGCAACGCCATCCCCGCTCTCGGGCCGTTCCCGCACTTCTTCCTTGGCTATGACGAGAACCTTCCTGACTACGCTTACCACCATGATCCAGAAAGGGCGATGGAGATCCTCGACGAGGCAGGTTGGGTACCGGGACCCGACGGCATCCGTTCCAAGGATGGCGTTCGGCTCAGCGGTGTCCTCCTG
>PUMK01000019.1 GCA_003551325.1 Candidatus Acetothermia bacterium
CGGGAGTTCGATGATCGTGACGCCTTCACCGCCTTCGGCGGGTGGGGCGTGGTAGAAGCGGCGGACGTGCGGTGCCCGATGAAGGTACTGGTGAAGCCCTTGTCGTAAGGCGCCGGTTCCCTTGCCGTGCACGAGGCGGCCGAAGCGAATGCCTGAAAGCAGGAGGCGGTCCAGCCATTCTTCGACCGCCATGGTGGCTTCGGCCACGGTCATCCCGCGGACGGAGAGCTCAAGCGGAGCGTCCGCACGGCCCGCGTAGCGTGGTGGGGCTGACGACTTAGGGAGCGGGCGGTCGGAGGGCTCCACGGCTTCCCGAGGAAGCTCCACCCTTCGGCCCTTCACCTCCACCTCCACGCGCCGGCCATCGGCCCGCCGCACAACGCCCAAGGCTCCGGTGCTCCGGATCTTCACCGTGTCGCCCTCCCGCGCAGTGTGGCGTTGGTGAGGTTTCTCCTCGGGCAGTTCGGGCAGGGCCTCGGCGATCCGCTCCAGGTTGCGGAGAGCTTGACGCCGCGTTTCGGTGTCTTGCTCGGCACGGGCTTGGCCAATGAGCTCGCCCAGCTCGCGACGGGTCGCTGCAATGTGTCCTTCCAGACGGGCGAGGGCGCCTCCGAGTGCTTCGGTCTTCCTCTCCTTGAGCGACGCCAAGCGCCGCTCGTACTCGGCGCGGAGTCTTGCGTGCCGGTCGCGCTGGGTCTCAAGGTCGGCGCGAATACGCCGGGCCGCGCTGCGTTCACGTTGAAGTTCTTCGATGATCCCGTCGGCCTGTATCTCCCCGGTGCTGAGCCGTGCTTGGGCCCGTTCGACGAGGGCCCCAGGGAGTCCTAGCCGACGGGCGATGATGAGCGCGCAGGAGCGTCCCGGGACCCCGTCAAGGACGCGGTAGGTCGGGGATAGGGTCTCCAGGTCGAACTCCATCGAACAGGAGACGATCCCTGGGTGAGAGATCGCGAAGTGCTTCAGGGGTGTGAGGTGCGTGGCCACGGCTGCCGGGCAGTTCACCTCCAGTAGGCGCTCGAGGATGGCGAGCCCGAGCGCGGCGCCCTCCTGGGGATCGGTTCCCGCGCCCAGCTCGTCGAGGAGCACCAATGTGTCTTCATCGGTGTCTCCAAGAAGGCTGATGATGTTCGTCATGTGCGAGGAGAATGTGGACAGATCCTGCTCGATGGACTGCTCTTCGCCGATGTCGGAACGCACCTTGCCGAATACGGTTAGGCATGAGCGAGGGGATGCCGGGACGGGGATGCCGCACTGCGCCATCAGCGTCAGGAGTCCGACCGTCTTGAGCGATACGGTCTTCCCGCCGGTGTTGGGGCCGGTGATCAGGGCTAGTCGTCGCTCTCCTCCGAAGGAAATCGAGATCGGCACAGCGCGGTCGCCCAGCAGAGGGTGGCGTGCTTCGTGGAGTTCGACACGCCCATCGCGCGTCAGCTTCGGGAACTCGGCGCGCGCATGGAGTGCGTACTTAGCTTTGGCAAACAGGGCGTCCACCTTCGCCAATTGGTCCAAGTCGTTCTGGACACGCGGTTCCTCGGTGAGTAGGTTGCCGGTGAGCTCGGCGAGGATGCGTAGCTCCTCCCTCCAGATCGCGTCAGCTATCTCCCGCAGGCGGTTGTTCAGCTGGACAACCGCCGAGGGTTCCACGAACAGCGTCTGTCCGCTGGCCGAACTGTCGTGGATGACGACCTGAGCCTGGCTGGCTAGGCCTGCCTTGAGGGGGACCACGAGGCGCCCGCCACGGTGTGTGACCACCGGTTCCTGAAGCCAATCGCGATGCGCGTCGATGAAGGAACGTAGGGCTGACTGGATCCCGTCGGTTAGCTGTCGGCGCTGCTGGTGGAGCTGGCGGAGCTTGGGGGAGGCGTCCTCGCGGATGCTACCGCGGTCGTCGATGGCACGTCGGATAGCGGTCACCAGTTGCTCTTGATCGGACAGCCCTTCAACGATGGTCAGGAGACGTGGGGTGTCCTCGGCGAAAGCGTCACGTACACGGACCGCGGCTTCCAGTGTCTCCGCCACGGAGAGGAGCGCATCGGGAGCGATGGAACCTCGATCGTGCGCCTCGGCCAACAGGGGGCGTAGGTCGTGGAGACCTCCTGGAGAGAAACCATCGCGGACTGCGGAGAGCATCTCCTCCACGGTCGCCAGCTCCTCGGTCACCAACGTGAAGTCTGGTGAAGGTTCCAAAGCACGGATCACGTCTGCACCAAGCGTGGAGCCTGCCATCGCTGCCACGCGATCGAGCACCTTGCTGAGTTCGACATCCCGCAGGGTGCGGGCGTTCGCCACGCTCACGGAAGCAGCGCCCCCTTACCTGAGAGGATCTCCCGAGCATCGGCGACCATGTCGTCGAGGATCTGCTGAACGGGGAGCGTCGTGCGGATCAACCCGGCGATCTGCCCGGCCATCAGCGAGCCGTGCTCGTGATCGCCGTCATACACGGCACGCTGGAGTCCACCTGCGGCCATATGCTCGAACTCCTCGGCCGATCGTTTGTCTGCCTCGCAACGGGCTAGGGCCTTGGACAGGCGGTTCTCAAGACACCGTACAGGTCTTCCCACAAGCTGGCCGGTGACCACGGTGTCTCGGTCCTTGGCTTTCAGAATCGCCTCCTTGTAGGCGGGGTGTACGGGTGCCTCCGCGGAGGCCAGGAGGCGTGTCCCCAGTTGGACAGCCTCGGCGCCCAGTGCCAGGGCTGCCGCCAAGCCGCGGCCGTCTCCAATGCCCCCTGCGGCTACCACGGGGACCGAGACGGCGTCTACGACCTGTGGGATGAGTGCCATGGTGGTCACGGAGCCCACATGCCCCCCCGCCTCCGTGCCCTCGGCGACCACGCCGTCCGCACCCAGCTTCGCCATGCGCACCGCCAGCGACACGGCGGGAACCACCGGGAACACGCGCGTTCCTGCGGCTTTCAACGCGTCGATGTGTCGCGCCGGGCTGCCCGCTCCGGTTGTAACGGCGGGTACCCGCGCGCGCACCAGCCCCTCGACCTGCTCGGGATCCAG
>PUMK01000211.1 GCA_003551325.1 Candidatus Acetothermia bacterium
ATCCGATTCATGCATATCGCAAGCATCCAGGTTGAATACGCATCCTTCGATGAGATCCTGTCGGTCCTTGACAACTGGGCCTGAGATCGCGTGCCTCCCTGGTCGAAGCGCGCGCTTGTGCTGACCATCGACGATCTCTTAGTGGACGCACATACACGCTCCTACAGAAGACTGAGCCGCTCAAGGCGCGGAGGCTACGGGGCACTGATCACAGGGGCCACTGGGGATCCTTGGATGCCCCTTTTGCTCTGGCCGGTCGAATCCGCCAACCTCTTCGGTGAACAAGAACGCCAGCTCCTAGGGGCAGCACTCGCCATTGGCCTGCAAACCCTAGAGGACGACCGTGTCGAGTTCGTCCCCCAGGACTTCATCGAGACGCTCGCGGTACTGGACCACGATCTCCCTTGCACGGTTACCTACACCCATGTGAAATACCTAGCGGCCGAGATCGGCCACGCAGCACATCAGCGGAATACCCCCCCGTCGACGCACTTTCCCTGGCGTCGAGATCGTGCAGACCCTCATCACGTTCTTGTTGGCCTTCTGGAATCGCAGACCAAGACTTGTCGCTGGGGCTGATCAAGCACCGGGCCAGAACACCTTGTGGTTGGCGGAGAGCAAGACGGTATGCGGTCCAGATGCCTTGATGCCATCCGTTCATCGTTGGTTGCGCTGAGCAGTGCCGATCTCACGTCTTCGCAGGAGGCCGAGGCCAACGACATATGCTGCCACGAGCGCGAGCAACAGCACCAAGGGCCACAGGGGCAGAACGTGTTCGTAGTACACAGCGGAGCGCCCCGCGGGAGGAAGGGGAACAGGGTCGATCGCGATACCATGTCGAAGAGCCAACTCTTCGATTCTCAGAAGATGGACGACGGGAAGCTGATGTGCGAGAAACCAACCTGTGACGCCCAGTTCGTCTGGATCAGCCGGTGAAGAGGTCACCAAGCCTGGGGGCAAGAGGTGTCCGCTGCGGCCAACATGCGCCTCGTTCCCACCGATGTTGATCAGCATCTGTGGCCCGAGCCGCTCGAGCAGCGCCACCTTGGCAGCGAGTTGGTCCTGGGCCGAATCCTTTATCAAGGCGTGGACGCCGGCTCGCTCAAGTGCCGCGAGGGCTAGGTCACGTCCTTCCTCAAAGGGGAACTGCCCGATGTCTCCTCCCGCCCCAAGCGATCCTAGGTACGTGCGCGTCACGATGACGGAAGCCTCAGCAAACACCTGCTCCATGTCGAGCCAGGTCAGTTCAGGCCGATTGGCGCCGAAACTCGAGGCGCCCACAGAACTGAGCACTACGATCTCATCCGTGAGTTCCTCACAGGCGATGATCGCTGCGAGCCCGAGCGCTGGGAAGGATCCTGAGAGTGCGATCACCACCGGCCCATTGCCGGGTGTCGCATGCTTTGAGACCAACCGCACGAGATAGGCTGCAAAATCGGGGTTCGCGCTTGTCCGCTTGGCCGGCAGGTAGCCAACGGTCGTGGTGATCTCGCTGAATTGAACACCAATGATCCCTGTCTCGTTCGGGTCGCTTTCGCGGTCCGGCTCAAATCCAAGGGTCCGGAGGTGGGAACTGAGAACACCGTAGGCCTTCGCCATGCGCTGAGCCGCACGCACCTGCTCCTCGAAGACGGGACTCCGATTGGCCCTCTGCAGTAGCCCCAGTCCTATCGCACCAGCCAGGAGGAGTGCGGCCAGGGGGAGCAGTCGGCGCCAGGGATGGCCCAGTACAGGCTTCCTCACCTCACCACATCCCCATGGGGATCAGGAGAACAACGATATGCAGGACGAGCGACACGACAGCAGTCGCAAGCAGTGTCAACCCGACGCCCTGTCGATCCATCTCGCTGGCAATGATGCCGGGGATGATCACCCCGATGGTGCGCAGACCGAGGACATCAGCCCCCGCCTCAACCCATACGAAGTTGAGCAAGAGTTTGGAAGCGATACCCAGCAACAGGAACATCCCGAACTTCCGGCGTCCGTAGACGATCGCGTAGCGCATGACGAGCCGACCGGCCAGTAGGGTGACAAGTGCCGCCCCAACAGTGGCCAGAACGCGTAATGGTTGGTGCGCGTAGAGGGCAAGATACCCAGGGACGATGACCCCCCCGGGCACAAGGCCGGTGACTTCGTAGAAGAGCAGGCCGACCACCACACCAGAGGTGAACACCAACGTCGTCATACCTCTTCCCCAAGCTTCTCCAGGAGATCAACGAGCTCCAGTCCTGGACCACCGATGTTGCCCATGCCGACGATCAGCACACCTGGTGGAGCCTCATCGAGCAGTTGATCCAGCAGCCATCTCGTATCGGGCTTCCCGGCAAAGGATACGGCATGCGGGAACCGACGGCGCCACCTGGGTACATGGTCCCCAATAAGGAAGAGGCGTTCCACGGCGCTGCTGGTCAGAAGAGGGATGAAACTGTCCAGCCGGAATGATCGGTCTGCCCGGTGGTTGAACACCACCAGGTGCGGCCGGTGAACGCCCAGCCGGTCCGCCGTCTCCCGAATCAACCGCTCGGTGGACTCAGGATCGTTCGCCGAGAAGGCGTTCAAGAAGTATGCATGTTGCCCAAGACGCGTGACGCGCCGTACACACCAGGCTGCCCGCGGCGGCCCAGCATGGAGCATGCCTTCAAGGGCCGTGGCTAGATCCGCTCCCGCGATCTCGCAAACCGTCAGTGCCAACTCCAGGTTGTCGCGGCGGATCCAATGGGGAATGGCGCAATCGGCAGACATCTCACTGACCGCCGGGCTAGGGGCCTCAACGCAGGAAGCTCCCCTAGCATCGGCCATCTCTCTGAGCTGCTTTAGATGGTGCTCCTCGCGGGTGACGAGCGTGCCGCCGGCGGGGACAGTCATGGCAAGCGCGCGAGCAGTCTCCTCCTCTGATGGACCGAGAACGTCCATGTGGTCTTGTCTGACGTTTGTGATCACGCCTATCTGTGCCTGCACGATCATGTCCTGGCTCGCCCGCTGCAACTCAG
>PUMK01000036.1 GCA_003551325.1 Candidatus Acetothermia bacterium
CCATCTGACGATGAACCTGCGGCGCTCCCCGTTTGATGACGTGGAAGCCCGCCGCGCGCTCTCTCTGGCCATCGACAAGGACACCATTATCGACGTGCTGCTTGACGGGCGCGGGGAACCAGGTACATCGGTGATCGCTCCGGTGAACGCCTTCTGGCATAACCCTGAAGTCGTCAAGTATCCGTGGACCGCAACCTACGACATGGACATGGCACGCTCCATACTGGAGGCTGCCGGCTACAGCTGGGACGCCCAAGGGCGGATCCTGCTTCCCCCAAACGACTAGTCACGGTTTGCTCGATAGGGCGGGGGTCCGTTGCACAGGACCCCCGCCTGTGATTACACTCCCAGACCGAAAATGAGGATGGTGTGCGAAGCTACCTAGTAGGACGGCTGCTGCAGATGGTCATCACCCTTTGGGTGATCCTGACCCTTCTGTTCTTCCTATTCCGCCTTGGGCTCCCTGATCCCACCGTTGCGCTTGTCACGGAAGGCTTGTCCTTGGAAGACCGGGCAATCGTGGCAGAGCGCTTCGGCCTTGACCGCCCTCTCCATCAGCAGTATCTGATCTACCTTCGCAATGTGGCGACCGGCGAACTCGGAACATCCTTCCACTACAAGGCGCCCGTGGCGGGTATCGTGGGAGAGAAGTTCATGAACACGATGATCCTTATGGTAACCGCCATCCTCATCTCGTACACGTTAGGACCTATGTTGGGAGTGATCCTCGCCTGGAAGCGGGGGACAAGACTTGAGGTCGCGGGGATCACAACGGGACTGGTGATGCGCTCAGCACCCATGTTCTGGACAGGCATGCTGGCAATCATGCTGTTCAGCATATCCCTGGGATGGTTCCCCACAACCGGCATGCGAACATTCCCGTACGAGGCAGCTAACTTCTGGCAGAAGATCGCCACCTTGGACTTCCTGTGGCACCTTGTCCTGCCAGCACTGGTCGTTGCCTTCTACTACGCGGGCCTTCCGATGCTGATCATGCGCAACACCATGCTTGAGGTGATGGGTGAGGACTTCATCGAGTTCTGCCATGCACGGGGTCTGAGTCGTGCGCGCATCATGTACGCTCACGCCGCCCGGAACGCACTGCTTCCTGTGGTAACTCAAGCAGCGATCACCGTAGGTCTTGCCGTGGGTGGCCAGGAGGTGGTGGAGGTCGTGTTCTCATGGCCTGGGCTGGGACGTGAAATGGTACAGGCCGTGCGCACGAGTGACTACCCCGTTGCACAAGCATCGTTCATGCTCATGGCGGTTATGGTGTTGCTCCTTAACTTTGCCGCCGACCTCATCTACAGCCGCCTTGACCCACGTGTGGTGTACGGACGGGGACGGTGATCCTGCGGTGAAGGCACTCGGTACACAACTATGGCGCATCGTCCGCGATGATCGCCTGGCGTTGTTCGGATTGGTGGTCATCACCTTGTTCGTGCTCATCGCTGTATTTGCCCCGTTCGTCGCAACCCACGATCCGGAGGCGATCAACTACCGTACCGAAGGTACCGCGGTCTGGTACAGCGACGGGTCGTGGAGGGTTCAGGCCGATATCGCCACCAGCACGCTGAACGCGGTTGCGGTGTACGAGGACGAACGCGTGATCGCCGTAGGCAACGGAGGCACGGTGGTGCGCTACGACGGGGCACGCTGGGAGTCACTCGAGCCACCAACAGAGCTCGATCTGCACGGCGTTGCTGTCTGCGACGGCATGGCGCTCGTCGTCGGCAGTCAAGGCGTAGCCTTGCGGTTCGACGGCGATCGTTGGGAGCAGCTAGAGACTGGGGTCTCCGCTGATCTTCGCGCCGTGGATCTCGCCGCTGAGGATCTGGGGCTCGCGGTGGGGCAAGGTGGCGTTGTCCTGCGTTGGGATGGTTCCCGTTGGACCCTGTTCGACAGGGTTGCTGAGGAGCTTCACGACGTCTCCATCGTCGACGCGTCGTTCGCGCTCCTCGTCGGCGCGCGGTCCACAGTGTACCGCTACGACGGCGCGCGACTGAGACGTGAGAACATCCTTGGTTTCAGGGACCTCGCCGGAGTCCACGCGTGGAGCCAAGACTTCGCTATCGCCGTAGGCTTGCGAGGCACGATCCTCGCTTTCGACGGACAGAACTGGCGCACCATGCTCAGCCCGGAGTCCCGAAATCTTCGCGCCGTAGAGATTCTCGATGAAGATCGGGCGCTCATCATCGGGGCCCATGGCGTTGTGCTCCTCCTGCAGGATGGCACGTGGCGCAGGGAGGACAGTGGGTACCGACGACATCTCCGCGACATCAGTGCCTCGGGCGATCGGGTCCTGGCCGTCGGTACGGACCCTTACGTGAACGAGCTCGCCCCCCCTTCCCGTGAGCACCTGTTCGGGACGACCCACCTTGGCCGCGACATCTTCAGCCAGGTGGTGTTCGGCACACGCATCGCGCTGCTCATTGGACTTCTGGCAGCGTTTATGGTGACGTTCGTCGGCACGAACGTTGGGCTCGTTGCCGGCTACTTCGGCGGCCGTACCGACAACCTGCTGATGCGCATCGTTGATGTGTTCTACGCGCTTCCGTTGGAGCCATTCGCCATCGTCCTGGTGATGGTGTTTCGTCCGTCCATCCTGATCATCATCCTGGCCATCGGCCTGCTCACTTGGCGGACCACCGCGCGCGTCATCCGTTCGCAGGTGCTCTCCCTGGCCGCCCGACCGTTCGTCAAAGCGGCCAAGGTGGCCGGAGCTGGACACCTGCGCATCATGTTCGTCCACATCGCTCCCAATGTCCTTCCGCTGGCATTCCTGCAGTTGGCTGTATCGATGGCCTTCGCCATCACTGCTGAAGCTACCTTGAGCTTCCTGGGGCTCGGCCCCCCCAGAACCTTCTCCTGGGGAACGATCCTGCACGCGGCCCGTCTGTCGGGTGCCTGGCGCACAGCCTGGTGGTGGGTCATCCCACCGGGTTTGGCGATTATGCTCGCCGTGGTGTCGGTCTTCTTCATATCGCG
>PUMK01000348.1 GCA_003551325.1 Candidatus Acetothermia bacterium
CCCGCCGGTCGGCGGCGTGAAGCTCGGAGTTGCGGAAGCGGCCGGGAACCAGACACAGAACAGAGGACGCAGAACACAGGAGAACCACCATGGGCGAGAGACCCTTCTTCATCAGGACCGAAGGGGATGAAGATGCTCGGGTGTGGGTTGCCACCAGTGACGACGTCCCCGGACGCGCTTCCTGGCCTGCCCATGCTCCCCCTGCATTCCGCATGGCATGCACATCTGCCTCACACGGTATACGCAGCGCGGTGTTGTCCAGGGAGCTTGGACTTGCCATGCAGGACGTGAATACTTATCATTCAGTCCATGAATGATATGCAGATCGCGCGCCACGCCTATGCCCCTCTGATCCAGCGGCTGTCCCAGATGCCGGTGGTGGTGGTGACCGGCGCCCGGCAAACAGGAAAGACAACCCTGGCACGGATGGTGGACAGCGGTGAACGTCGCTTTCACTCCCTGGATGACCTCGATACGCTGGGACTCGCCGAGCGCGATCCGCAGGCCCTTGTTGGCGGTGCTCAGCCGGTGACGCTCGACGAGGTGCAGCGGGAGCCTGGCCTTCTGTCTGCCATCAAGAGGGTTGTGGATCGCGAGCGTCGCAGCGGACAGTTCCTGCTCACAGGTTCGGCCAACCTCCTGCTGATGCGGAAGGTCTCGGAGTCCCTGGCGGGACGGGCCAGCTACCTAACGCTCTGGCCCATGACTCGCCGCGAGCAGCGGGGGCGTGCCCGCTGTGGCTTATGGGAGGAGCTTCTGGCCGCCGACGAGGGTTCGTGGACCAGAATCCTCGCCGCCCAGGATCCGGAGCCAGAGGACTGGCAGAAGCGGGTGCGGATCGGCGGCTTCCCGGTGCCGGCGGTGCACATGGACCGTCCCGAGGACCGCGCGGTCTGGTTCGAGGGTTACGTGCAGACCTACCTCGAGCGGGATCTTCGGGAACTCTCGTCCGTGGCATCGCTCCCTGACTTCCGACGTCTGGTGCGGGCAGCCTCCCTACGACTTGGGGGCCTTGCGAACCAGACGGAGCTCGGCCGCGACGTTGGTCTTTCGCAGCCCACCGTCCACCGTTATCTAAACCTGCTCGAAACTTCCTACCTGCTCGTTCGTGTCCCCCCGTATGCGGTCAACAGGACGAAACGGCTGGTCAAGTCCCCCAAACTCTACTGGGGAGACGTGGGGTTGGCCCTGCACCTGGCAGGCGACCCCGAGCCGACCGGAGCACACCTGGAGAACCTTGTGCTGCAGGACCTCCTTGTTTGGCGCGATGCGCGAGCGGGGCGAGCCGAGATCCTCTTTTGGCGGACGTCCTCCGGTCAGGAGGTGGACCTGGTTATCGAGCTCGGCGGCGCGCTGCTGCCGCTTGAGATCAAGGCCTCCTCCCGGGCAGGGGTTCGGGACACCCAAGGACTGCGGGCGTTCCGTGCCGAATACCCTGACAAGGCACGCGCCGGTCTCCTTCTGTACACGGGGGACGAGGTGGAGTGGCTGACGCACGATGTTCTCGCGGTGCCGTGGTGGGCAGTATGCTGAGACCGGTTGACACGCCGGGGACGTAGGGCTGAAGTGTAGGGCTTGCACAAGGAGGCGAGGACTTATGAAGACAAAACCTTATCCTTTGCGGATTCCGGAAGGGCTCCTCACGCTGGCTGAACTGAGGAGCAAGGACGAACGGACCGACAAGGCTACGGCATTGCGGCAGCTTCTGTACACTGGGGCAGAGGAGTACGTCCTTCGATTGCTGGAGGAAGGAAGATTGACAGCTGGGCGCGCAGCCGAGATCCTCGCGATCAGCGTCTACGACGTACATCGCCTGGCACGCGACCACGGAGTGAGAATCGGCGCCACCGAAGAGCAGTACCACAAGGCCCGGGAGACAGCGCGTAGGTTCACTCGCTTACAGCGGTAAGCCTTCGCACCGTCGAACCACGGGCGCAGACCAGCTGCGCCGCCAAGCGCCGCGCTGCCACACTCAATCCCCTTTCTTTCCCGCATCTTGCCTGTCGTGGCCTTGTGCGGACAACCGCTCTCGGACGAAGGTGAGGAACTGCCCGATTGCAGCCACGGGGTCGTCGCTGATCGTGCTCTCGCGAACGGCATCCTCGTGATCGGAACCATCGTGGAAGTGCTTGGGAAAGGTGTGAATGTGCTGCCAACGGACGTGCGGGGCGTTATCGTGACGGAATACCGCCCCGTCGACAATCCGTCGGTCCCAGTGATAGGCGTATTTCCCGCTACGCGAGAAAAAGCAGTCAACAAGAGTCCCCATCCACAACGTACAGACGCAGCTTGTTCGGAAGGCCGCTTTCCGTACGTAGCATTTGCCCGTGCTCAATGATGTCGGAGAACTCCCGCCTAGCTACTTCGAGCTGCCGCTTGTAGACTTCGAATGTACGCATCGAGCCTCTCGAGTTCGGCATCAAGGTTTTCGAGCGTTATCAGATCTTCCCAGGCAGGATGCTCCTGCAGATCTCCTCGCTTGATCCGTTTCTCTGCCTCGTCCGCTGAGTTCGCACCATAACGGGATAGAATCTGCAATTTGTCGAGTAGGAGTTTGTGTCGGCGCTCGTGGAGCAGCGACTCCACGCCTCGCTCAAGCAAGTCGTTACGTTCCAGCCCCAGAAAACGGGCGATGTCATCAAGGATAGCTGTCTCCATCGCTATCCACCTCCATGAGCGATCCCTCCCATTCTACTGGGTACGCCCTGTCGAGATCAGAACGCTTGCGGCCAGAGGTTCCAAACTCCAACCTCTTCGATGCGCATCTGCGCTGCTTCCCGACGAACCCGCAGACCGACGATACGTGACAGCGGTGGCCATGGGGAAGGTAACGCAAGGATCTCGACTGCTCCCGTACGTACGGAGCCGCGGCATGGTGCGCCCACGTGACCTGGAGGCGATCGGTGTTGATCGCCGCGTGCTCAAGCGACTCCACGACCGTGGCGAGCTTGTGCGCCGCTCGCGCGGCGTGTACACGATGGC
>PUMK01000011.1 GCA_003551325.1 Candidatus Acetothermia bacterium
CGAACACCACGATCAGGCCAATGCCCCAGATGGGCGATACGGCGCCCTCGGAGATCTCCACGTAGGTCTGCGTGAGCTGAGCTGGGAACCGTGCCACGATCCCCGCCATGATGATCATCGACACGCCGTTCCCGATCCCGTTCTCCGTGATCCGCTCACCGACCCACATCAGGAAGATCGTCCCCGCAGTTAGGGCAAAGATGGACGTGAGGAAGAACCACAGCACCGGCACCTCGGGACGGACCAACCCCAAGCGCACGACGAGGAAGCTCATCGCGTAGGCCTGCACCACTGCCAACCCCACCGTAGCCCAACGCGTGTACTGGGTGAGCTTGCGGCGCCCTTCGCGCCCCTGCTGTTGCAGCGCCTTGAGCTTGGGGAACACCGGGATCAGAAGCGAGAAGATAATCGACGCGTTGATGTACGGTATGACGCCCAGGGAGAACAGCGAGAACTCCTCGAGCGCACCTCCGGTGAACAGGTTCATGAAGTCAAACAGCCCTGCTCCAAAGGCTCCCGCAAGGGCTTCGCCAAGTTGCGCGGTGTCGACGCCCGGTACCGGAATGTGGGCACCCAAACGGAACACAAGCAGCATGCCGATCGTGAACAGGATACGCTTGCGCAGCTCCTCTACAGCGAACAGCGATCGGAGACGCTCAAGCACCTCAGACCTCCTCCGCCGAGCCACCCGCCGCCGCGATCTTCTCGCGGGCGGTAACGCTGAACCGAGCAGCCTTGACCGTTAATGACTTCGTCAACGCGCCGCGCCCGAGCACCTTCAGTCCGGCCTTGGGATCGCGAACCACGCCAAGCCGGACCAACTCGGCCAACGTCACCTGATCGCCATCGCTGAACCGCTTGTCGAGCTGTTCCACGTTCACCACGGCGTACTCCACCCGTGATGGGTTCTTGAATCCCCTCTTCGGGAACCGCATCCAGATCGGTGTTTGACCACCCTCAAAGCCGGGTCGCACGGTAACTCCAGACCGCGAACCCTGGCCCTTGGTGCCACGACCAACCTCGTGCCCACCGCGACCGGAGCCATAGCCACGGCCCACGCGCTTGCGCCGTTTGGCGCTCCCCGGGCGGGGGGCCAGGTCATCCAGCCTTGGCATCGCGCACCTCCACCAAATCCTCCACCGCCTTGTCACGACGCGCCGCCACGGCTTCCGCGGGCTCGATCGCATTGAGCCCATACACCGTAGCCCGCGCCAGGTTCAGCGGCGTGTTCGTGCCCAACGACTTGGTGAGGATGTTCTCGACCCCCGCCAAGCGACACACAGCTCCCACGGTCCGACCCGCGATGACACCGGTACCAGGATACGCAGGCTTCAGCAGCACCCGCGATGCTTTGAACACACCCACGAGTTCGTGAGGAATCGTCCCCTTCACCAACGGTACTTGCACTATGTGCTTGGCGGCATCGCGGACGGCTTGCTGGATGGCTTGGGGAATCTCTACGGACTTACCAAAGCCCACCCCGACATGTCCCTGCCGATCCCCGACCACGGCCACCACCCGAAACCGGAGGCGCTTGCCGCCTTTGGTCACCTTGCCCACGCGGCGGATCTCAATGACCTCGTTTGCCAGGTCCTCCGGGTTGATGTTGAATCTCACAGGATCAACCCCTCCTCTCTGGCCGCGTCGGCCAGTGCCTTGACCTTACCGTGATAGGGATACCCGCTCCGGTCGAACACCACACGCTCGATGCCCGTCTCGCGCGCCCGCCGGGCCACGAGCTGTCCCACCAAGCGGGCCGCCTCCACAGTTGGGCGACCCACCTGCTCCTGTATCTCCTTGGTCATCGTGGACGCGCTGGCCAACGTATGGCCACGCTCATCGTCCACGACCTGTGCGCAGATGTGATTCAGGGACTTGTGGACACACAAGCGCGGGCGCTCAGCCGTCCCCCTGATCTTGCGGCGGATCCGCGTATGACGTCTGCGGCGCTGCTGTTCACGTCCAAGTTTGGTTGCAACGGGCATCACTTCACCCCTACCTTGCCCGCCTTGCGGGCCACTTCTTCGCCTCGATAGCGCACGCCAGTGCCACGATAGGGCTCCGGCGGGCGGAAGCGGCGGATGTGTGCGGCTACTTGCCCTACCATCTGTTTGTCGATGCCCGACACCATCACCCGCGTGTTCTCCCGCACCTCCACCTCTACGCCATCAGGAATCTCGTAACGGATGGGGTGCGAGTATCCCAGCTCCATGACCAGCGCGTTCCCCTCCAACCGCGCTCGGTAACCCAGACCGCGCAGTTCGAGTTCGCGCTGCCACTTCTCCTTCACGCCGTGCACCATGTTCGCGATCAACGCCCTGTACAGCCCGTGGCGGGACCTGAAGACGGCGCGTTCCCCGCGGCGCGTCACGTGCACCGCTCCCTCGCGGACCTCAACGGAGACGAACTTTGACTCGTACGGCTGCTCCAACACCCCGTTCGGCCCCTTGACGAGCACACGGTCCTCAAGCAACTCAAGCTGCACACCGTCAGGCAGAGGGATGGGCCGCTTTCCAATCTTGGACATTCCGGTCACCTCACCATATCTCGCACAGGAACTCGCCGCCCAGGTTGCGCCGCTTGGCCTCGCGACCCGTCATCACACCCTGGGAGGTGGATACCACGCACACACCCAAGCCACCACGTGTGTTGGGTATCTCATCGGATCCAACGTACACACGCCGGGATGGCCGGCTCACCCGGCGCAGACCCCCGATCGCCAGAAGGCGTACCCGCGTTCCTTGCTGCTTGTACTTCAACACAACACGAAGCTCGGGTACCACAGCGTCACGTGCCACCTCGTACGACTCGATGTACCCTTCCTCGGCGAGGATACGCGCGATGGCCTCTTTCATCTTTGACGAGGGCAGACGCACTTCCGAGTGGCGTCGCTGCCCCGCGTTGCGAATCCTGGTCAACATGTCGGCGATCGGATCGCTGCCTACCACCTCATCCTCCTTACCAACTTGCCTTCTTCACG
>PUMK01000344.1 GCA_003551325.1 Candidatus Acetothermia bacterium
CACCGCCAAAGCCACAAGCATCGTCCTCATAACAAGGAGGATAACCCGCCGACACGCCCGCGCGCCAGCGCCGCTTGGCCGAACACGGGTACAATGGGGTATGCCCAAGAGCACGAAGACGCGGGAGTTCGTGATCAAGACGAAGCTACGCCCGCAGGGCGATCAGCCACAGGCCATCCGGGCGCTCGTCCGGGAGATCGAACAGGGCACGCGCTTCCAGACGCTGCTCGGCGCCACCGGAACAGGGAAGACCTTCACGATCGCTCACCTTGTCCAGGAGACCCAGCGTCCGACACTGGTCATCGCCCACAACAAGACGCTCACCGCACAGCTGTACGGAGAACTGCGGGAGCTCTTCCCCGACAACGCTGTACACTACTTCGTCTCCTACTACGATTACTACCAGCCCGAGGCCTACCTTCCCCAGACCGACACCTACATCGAGAAGGATGCACAGATCAACGACGAGATCGACCGGCTTCGCCATGCAGCCACCGCCTCGTTGCTTTCGCGGAGCGATGTGATCGTGGTGGCCTCCGTGTCGTGCATCTACGGTCTGGGCTCGCCGACCGACTACGCGGCCCTGGCGCTTTCGCTGGAGCAGGGCGGCGAGTACGACCTGGACAGCGTCCTTCGCCAGCTCGTCCAACTCCAGTACCGGCGCAACGAACTGGCATTCGAGCGTGGCACATTCCGCCTGCGGGGAGACGTGCTGGAGATCATCCCCGCATCGGAGGAACGAGGGTGGCGTGTGGAGTGGTTTGGCGATGAGGTCGAGCGCATCACCGAGGTGGACCCGTTAACCGGGGACGCCTTGGGAAAGAGAACTTCCGTCACGGTCCCTCCGAGCACGCACTTCGTTACCCCTCAGGAGCGGCTGAAACACGCTGTCAAGTCCATCGAGGAAGAACTGGAAGCACAGCTCGAGCAGCTGCAGTCCGAGGGTCGGCTTCTGGAAGCTCAGCGGTTGGAGCAGCGAACGATGTACGACCTCGAAATGCTCCGTGAGATGGGATACTGCCCCGGGATCGAGAACTACTCACGTCATCTGGACGGCCGGTCTACGGGCGAGCCGCCATGGACACTCCTTGACTACTTCCCTCCCGATTTCCTGGCCGTCATCGACGAGTCCCACCAAACCGTACCGCAGCTGAATGCGATGTACCATGGAGACCGATCGCGCAAGGGCACCCTGGTGACGTTCGGTTTCCGCCTGCCCTCAGCCCTCGATAACCGACCGCTGACATTCGAGGAATTCGAGGAGCGCATCGGCCAGGTGGTGTTTACCTCAGCAACACCCGGGCCGTACGAACGACGCGTGTCTTCGGCTGTTGTCGAGCAGATCATCCGCCCCACCGGCCTGGTCGACCCCAAGGTGGAAGTGCACCCCGTACGCGGCCAAGTGGACCATCTGCTCGGGGAAGTGCAGCAGGTTGTAGGTCGCGGCGAACGGGCACTCGTGACCACGTTGACCAAACGGATGGCCGAAGATCTAACCGACTACCTCCTCGAACTCGGGGTGCGGGCGAGGTATCTCCACTCGGAGATCGACACCCTCGAACGTGTGGATATCCTGCGCGAGCTCAGGCAGGGGAAGTTCGACGTCCTCGTCGGCGTGAACCTGTTGCGGGAAGGTCTTGATCTTCCCGAGGTGTCCCTCGTGGGAATCCTCGATGCCGACAAGGAAGGTTTCCTCCGCTCGACAACCTCGTTGATCCAGACGATCGGACGCGCCGCACGCGACGTGCGCTGCACAGTGCTCCTGTACGCCGACCGGAGCACCGGCGCCATCCGGGAAGCGGTCGCAGAAACCGAACGCCGCCGACAGATCCAGCTCGACCACAACCGGAAGAAGGGCATCACCCCGAAAACCATCGAAAAGGCCATCCGTGACTACTTCGCCGACGTGCGGCCCGTTGAAGAACCCCTAGAGCTTCCCTCCGCGCCCGAGGCACTCACCCGGGACGAGCTGTTCAAGCTTATACGGGAACTCGAGGGCAAGATGCGCGCCGCCGCTGAACGCCTCGAATTTGAGCTTGCTGCCGCGCTGAGGGACAAGATCCGCGAACTGCGACGCCTGCAGTAAGCTCGCCAAAGGCGAAGACCATGGGCCGTACACACCAGGCGCAGACTGTGTTGATCTCCTCGTCTTCGGACACCGCCACAGGAGTGCTTTGCTTTCTCTGTGGATCAACCCTGTGCCGGCGAGGTCGAGGCTGTACCGCGTCCCAGCGAGCTCCCTGACAAACTGCCTCACAGGATCTGCCTGGGACTGTCCATTCCAAAGAAGGCGAGCGGATTGCCCAAGGAATGCCCTCGTAGCGGTTCCCGAAGGGTCAGGAAGCTCGTGCTTCGGCGCAGGCAGTCTGCTTCCTGGCTGCGTGCACCCATCACGGTGGCACCCCAAGCCGATCTGTTCAGCGGGCCCCCCGTACCGCAGCCTGCACCTTGGGATCCTCGAACCACGCTCCGTCTGGTGGCGGGCATGTCACGACCCCGCTCAACCTGGCGAACTTCTGTGTGAAGTAGTGTCCGTAAGAGCTCCCGGCTACATAAACGTAGCCCACACCGAGTTCACAGTAGTAGATGCCGTCAGGATCATCGTAACCTCGCAGTATGTTCTCCCGGTGGGCAGTACTGTTCATCCAAGCGGCCATCACCGCCTCCGCCGATGTCTGCCCAGCGGCGATGTTTTCCGCGCAGGCAGCCCAGGTGTAGCCAGCAGCGGTGATGCGGTCCGCTGGGCCTTGGCCATCCGGATTCACGTGGTTGAAGAACGCCCTCCCGCCCATGTCAAGCGCGTGCGATCGGGCCGCCCCGCCCAGGGTATCGCTCCATGCGTACAGGTGGAGTCCGGTGCGCCGTCAGAAGCCGGAGGTGTGTAGTCGGTGGAAGTCCGATACAGGGAAGGGTTAGCGACTCACCCTGACCCCGAGTCATGCGTCGGTACTCGCGAGGGTATGGGCGAAGCGTTGA
>PUMK01000003.1 GCA_003551325.1 Candidatus Acetothermia bacterium
CAACAACCAAAAACCGGGTGGGGCAAAGGCCTACGATGTGATGATGGTGTAGAGGAGGATGGCGTTGTACTGGCCGTCGGGGAGTCCCTCGGCGGGTAGGTGCGCACGGTACGCCACCGCCAGGTCGTGCTCTCCGCGACCACCGGAGGCGATGGTCCGAGGTTGGGTGCCTGTTGCCGCGAACTGTCCGTTGACGCCCACCTGAAGAGCATCGACTGCCCACGTGAACGTACCGTCGTCGCTGGTTCCAAGGTCATCGCTGAGCGACTGGACGAGCACAGTCCAGCGGGTGTTGCTCATCACAGTGAGGCGCACGGCATCGGGCACCTCAAGGTAACCGCGGGCTTCGTCGGTCGCTGAAGGCGTGGGAAGGGGTGTGTTGACACGGATCTCATCGCTGCTCGGGCCGCCGTTGAGGCTCATCACGGCAAACGGGAGGATGGTCCAGCTAACTGTGGTGGACACGGAAGCTTGCGCCGCCGATGCAACGGTCGAGGTTATGAGGGCAACGGCTATGGTCATAGCGATCTTTGCACGCAGCATCGTCACCATCCTTCGGTAGCCCGGCCATCTGCGTGAGACCCGGTGGCTTTGCGTCCCCGCCTCGCGACGGGTTTGCCTTTTCGGGACGCGCATCGCGACCCTCAACCTACGTTATGCCTCGAAACGGGTGACGCTAGACACCCCCCCAGGAGGTCGCCGCGTGCCGTAGAATTCACCATGGAGGGACGGTGAGCCGATGGAGAAGCTCTTGCGCAAGCTGGAGCAGGTGAACGAGGAGATCGAGGCGATCGAGAGGCTGTTGGCAGCACCCGACGCACCAACGCGGCCGGACTTCGCCGATTTGACGCGGAAGTACGCGCGCCTGCGCGAGCTTTCCGCAGTCAGGCAGGAGCTTCAACAGCTCCAAGAGGACATCGGTGAGGAAGAGGAGTTGCTGGCAGCCGAGGAGGATGAGGCGTTGCGCACTGAACTCGAGGAAGCCCTCGAGAAGGACCGTGCGCGCCTGGAACGTCTCGGTCGCAAGGCGATGGTGATGCTGCTTCCCGAGCAGCCAGAAGACACCCGCAACGCCATCGTGGAGATCCGTGCGGGCGCGGGCGGAGAGGAATCCGCTCTGTTTGTCGCTAACCTGTTCAGGATGTACACACGATATGCGGAGCGGATGGGCTGGAGCATCCACGTCATGGACTCTCACCCCACACCGTTGGGCGGGTTCAAGCAGATCGTGTTCGTCGTTGAGGGCAGCGATGTGTTCGGCAAGCTCCGCTTTGAGTCGGGTGTCCACCGCGTCCAACGTGTTCCGGAGACCGAAGCCCAGGGACGCGTGCACACGTCCACGGCAACCGTGGCCGTGCTACCCGAAGCGGAGGACGTCGAAGTCGAAGTTCCGCTCGAGGAACTCCGCTTTGAGTCCTACAGAGCTGGGGGCCCAGGCGGCCAACATATGCAAAAGAACGAGACCGCTGTGCGGATCACCCATATTCCCACTGGTCTCATCGTGACGTGTCAGGACGAGCGGTCCCAGCACCGCAATCGCGAGCAGGCGCTCCGCCTTCTCAGGGCACGCCTGCGCGACGCCCAGGAGCAGGAGCGCGCCAACGACCGTCGCGATGCCCGCAGGAGACAGATCGGAACCGGAGACCGTTCGGAGAAGATCCGCACCTACAACTTCCCGCAGGGAAGGGTCACCGACCACCGCATTGGACTCACGCTCTACCAGCTGGAACAGGTGATGGAGGGAGAACTCGAGCGCCTCATCGATCCTCTCCTGGAGACCGAAGTGGAGCAACTCCTGGAAGGCTGACAACCATAACGACGTGGCGGCCCCGAAGGGCCGCCACGGCCGTTTCCCCATCAACCGAGCCTACGCTCGACGAACAGCGCTTGTCAGATCCAACCCCGCATGCGCATGGCGTCCACGACCCGCTGTACCGCGACCATGTAAGCGGCAAGGCGCGTGTCCACTTCCTTCTCGTGCGCCATCTGGTGGACACCGTAGAAGGCTACAGTCATCTTCTGATCGAGTTTCTCCTGGACTTCACTCTCCGCCCAGTAGAAGTTCATGTCGTTCTGTACCTGCTCGAAGTAGGAACAGGTCACGCCGCCCGCGTTGCACAAGAAGTCCGGGATCACGTAGATGCCCTTCTCTGTAAGGATGGGCTCCGCATCGGGAACTGTCGGGCCGTTGGCGGCCTCGGCAAGGACCTTCACCGAAGGACGGATCCTCTGCGCGCTCTCCGGTGTGATCGCATTCTCCAGTGCGGCCGGGATCAGCACGGTAACGTCCTTGTCGATCCACGCGTCTCCGTCCTCCACCCGATAGCCCGCTGCCTCGGCTTGTGCCTTGTCGATGGTGCCGTAGGCATCGGTGATCGTCTGCAGGTAATCGACGTCGACACCTCCATCCTTGCTGTAGGCGTAGGCCTTCTTGTCATGCCGGTCCCAGCACGACACACACATGACCGTGCCACCCAGGAGGTCTTTGAAGTACTTGGCCGAATACTGTCCAACGTTGCCGAAGCCCTGAACGGATGCAGTGGCACCCGCCGGGTTGATGCCCAGTACCTTGAGCGTCTCCCGCACGGTGACCACGACGCCGAACCCTGTGGCGGACTGCCTTCCCAGTGACCCGCCGCCACCTACCGGCTTCCCGGTGATGACGCCCGGTGTGTACGCACCCGTCAACTGCGAGTACTCGTCCATCATCCACACCATCATCGGCGCGTTGGTTCCCACATCGGGCGCCGGGGCGTCGACGCGCGGCCCCAGGTTCTTCCACAGCTGGCGTATCCATGAACGGCACAGACGTTCTTTCTCCCCTTCGGACAACGTGGACGGGTCCACCCGCACCCCGCCTTTGCCCCCACCCAAGGGAAGGTCCATCACCGCACACTTCCAGGTCATCCACGCTGACAGCGCCTTCACCGTGTGAATCGTCTCGTCCGGGTGAAACCTGATCCCGCCCTTACA
>PUMK01000188.1 GCA_003551325.1 Candidatus Acetothermia bacterium
CGGAGATCGGCTGGCATCGGGGAGCGAAGACAAGACCGTGCGGATCTGGAACCCAGCGACCGGGGCCGAGATCGCCAAGATGAACCACACCCAGTGGGTCAACGCCGTGGCATTTAGCCCTGATGGGACGCTCGTGGCAAGCGCATCGGGCGACCGCACAGCGGTGTTGTGGAAGGTTGCAGACGGAACCCCCTACCGCAACCTCGCCCATGAGAGGGTCGTCAACACGATCGCGTTCCGGCCAGACGGCAACACGGTGGCCACGGCAGACGACAGCGGCCGCGTCCGCTTGTGGGAAATCGAGCGCGGCGTTGAGCTGTGGGCGCTCCCTCAGCAGGGCGATACAGCGGAGGATCCTGACGCTTAGGTAATCCGTTCCAGGTAAGCGTTCATGTCGAACTTGCGTTCGAGGCCCTTTGCGTTCATGTATCGAACCTTGCCGAAGACCGGCCGCTCTTTCCAGGGTCGGTCATGCTTTCCAAAGCACCATGCTACACCGGCGTAGCTGTTGGGGTCGCGGCCATCAACAGCATAGCGGTTGTTGAGCCACAACCCCACGCGCATCGCCTCCTCGGGCACCACCGACCACTCAAGGAGCTTCTTCCCCCAGTACATGCGCATGTACCCATGAAGGCTCCCTGTCGTGCGGAGCTCAGTCTGCGCTGCATTCCAGTAGGGGTCATGCGTTCGCCCCTCGTCGAATTCCTCATCACCGTATCGATACTCCCGACGATCCTGAGCATGCACCCTAAGCGATGTTCGTGCCCACTCGGGAAGTCCGTCAAACGCGTCGTAGGCATCGTTGTAGAACGCGTAGTTCATGGCCAGTTCCCGGCGCACCAACAGCTCCTCCAGGAAGCTATCCGCACCAGGGCCGCCCACAGCCTCCACTGCCCGGGCGATCGTCACTGGTGAGAGGTGCCCAAAGTGGAGGTACGGACTCAGCCCAGACTGGCAATCCTCGGCCGGGTTGTTGCGCGCCTCAGCATAGCGCGGAAGTCGTGCGCCCAAGAACTCGTGAAGCACGCGCATGCCTTCCGTCGTCCCACCGCGAAGCCCGGCCACAGGTTGCACCGTTCGGTCGATGTCCATTGTGGGAAGAAGCTGGTCGAACGCCAACGCATCACCCTCGCCCAGGTCAACAGCAGGAACCTGCGGCGCACGCTCTTCAAGCGGTTTCAGAAAGTGAGCACGCTGTGCGGTGATGGCGGGGCGCAGCACGGCGGCGCTGTACGCCTCACGTGGGTATGCCGTCGCTACGGGAACGACCACATCACCCTCCACCTGGATCACGGGGCAACGCACGCGCTTGACCACGTTCCCATACCAACCTCGCTGGTGCCGAAGGTATCCACGGTCCATGATCAGAAGCGCCGCTTCGCGGGCCAGCGCCACCGCTCCTTCGGGCGGGGAGCACCGTCGCAAGGTAAAACCAATCCCTCGTTCGTACAGGTGCTTCTTCACATCGGCCAACCCATCGACAAGGAACGCGTAGTGGCGAAGGTTGGCCTCCGGGTAGCGATCCGTCAGCCCGAAGTAGACAAGGACGGGGAGCCCCCGCACGTCGGCCTGGCGCACAGCGTATTCGAGCGCCGGGTTGGCGCTCGCCCTCTGTGAACTCTGCATCCAATAAAGCACGTACCGGCCACCAGATTCCGTCCCGTCACGTAAGACGGCCACCCGTTCCTCGTGGATCACACGAGCTTCCCCATCCTAGAGATCTCTGCCTTTCCCGGAATCCACGATCTCCACCAACTGCTCGGGATACGGCGAGAAGAACGTCTGTTGAGCTAGGTACGCAACATCGAACCGCACCACCCAAGCCCCGAGCAGGCCCACCGGGACGCTCAGCGGAACTCTTCCGTCCCGGTAGCGCGACAGAGCACTGAGGAAGTACTGCCTCTCAGCAGCCGTGAGTTCCTTGGACACATAACCGAACGCGTGCTGCGCTACGTTGACCGCTGACGTCTTCCGAGGCGGTCGGCTCAGAGCCTTAAGCAGCTGTGCGCGGTATGCAGCGGTCACCTCCGAAAACGCCTTATGATCAGCGTTCGCCACGATCCGTCCCAGGGCCTTAAGCGCCGTCTGACTGTAGCTCATAAGAAGGAGCTTGTTGCGCGCCTGGAAACTCACAAGTTCCCTCATCTGGCCGGAAGCCTCCACCCTGCGAAGGGCAGCCGAGGCAAACACCGTTGTCAGAAAGTGCTCACGGATCCTGAAGTTCGTGATCCGTCCCTCATCCTCGACGGGAAGGTCCCCGTAACGAGCGATCACCTCGCGACCGAACATGCCCGCAGTCCGACCCATTGCTGGTGCCTTCTCAGCCCGGGCGTACACCTTCACGTCTGTGATTCCACAAGAAGGGGAACGATTCTTGAGGATGAAGCCGTCCACTTCCGTGAGGCTACCGAGAAAGGAACCGGAAAACCGGTGCATATCCTCGGTAACGTCGCGCCCTGTGCTGGGTTGAACCAGCCGGTCCACACCATCCTGACGCAGGATGCGAACCGGATCGCGCGGAATCCCCAAGCCCACTTCCACCTCAGGGCACACGGGAAAGAAGTCAACGTGCGGGACCATGGCATCCACCGCATCCGAGCGGATCGTAAGGCCATTGTACCGGCAATGATCAAACCCCAGACACCTACTGACGACAATGCGCGGGCGTGCTTCCGCCTCCATCCTCACACCTCCCGGCTTCCATCTTAACGTCCCCCTGAAGGCAGCGCTCACTTAGCCTGTACGAGCGGCGATGCGGTTGACCAGAGAGCCCACTGCACCTAACATGCGCTGATCGCGAACGCGTGATCCCGTAGGGAGAAAGGGGCTACACTGGACCGCCCGCATCGGCATCCACATGGAGGGGCCGCACGATCACCGACGTCCGAACCATTGCGTTCTGCACTCCTCGATTGGTACGCCAAACACCGCAGGAACTTGCCCTGGCGGGGGAACCCTGACCCCTACCG